>JAZLIA010000044.1:0-2687 GCA_045617125.1 Clostridia bacterium
GGCTGTAATTGTCTGTGCAGCTGTATCCTGTTGTGGTTGGAGTGATATTCACCCGGGTCTTCTGTGCGTCCGTAGTCCCCACATGCCCGTACAGAATGTATGCGGTGCATGTGTTTTTTCCGCCTGCCCGGTCATAAGTGAAGTTAGCTGTGATCCACACCTTATCGCCGTAACCCGCGTTAGTACGCACTCCGTCAATAGTCGCATATCGGGATACAGAGAACGCAGAAATAGCAGGAAGCGCCACGTCGGTAACGCTGCATACGGTTCTTTCGCAGAATATTGAAACGCAGGTGCATGAACTGAAAGCAGAGGCCGAGCTTCGCAGCGCCCGGGAGAAGGAACTGCTCTCCGCCGGTGTTATATCTACCCTGAGTCTGGAATACGGGCCGCTGTATCTGGCTGACCTGCAAACCGGGTCTATGCGAGTTTTCCGCACATCCGATATGGAACGGGCACTGCCTGTTCAGCAGCTTGCGCTTGAAACGCCGGATTATGTTTCCTTTATGCGCAAATATACCGAAAGATATGTTTTTGAAAAAGACCGGGAAGGTTTTCTGGAATGGACAGATCCGAAGCATTTGGATTCTGTGATCAGCACAGAGAACATTACGGAATACAACTACCAGCGAACGATGAAAGGGGAACTGAATTATTACCAGTTCTGCTGCGGTCGTGTTTCGGGAGATTCGTCAACCGGTCTTATGATTTTCGGTTTCCGGAATGTTGACGCGATGGTCAAGAAGGACCTGAAAGTCAAGAAAGCACTGGAGAAAGCCCTGGCGGACGCGAGGGTGGCCAGCGAGGCCAAAACACGTTTCCTGTTCAGCATGTCTCACGATATCCGAACCCCCATGAACGCGATTCTCGGTTATACGGATGTTGCCATAAAGCATCATGAAGACCGGGAGAGAGTGGATGACAGCCTGTCCAAGATCCGCATGGCCGGCGGGCATTTGCTGGACCTTATCAATGATATTCTTGAAATGAGCCGGATTGAATCGGGAACGCTGGAGCTTACCGAAGATCCCGTGGACCTCAGGAATCTGATCGACAGCATCACTCAGATGAGCAAAACGCTGGCTATACCGAAGAGCATCGACTTTGCCACAAGCATTGAGAATATCGTTACGCCGTATGTATACGCGGATGAACTGCACTTGAATGAAGTGATCATCAATCTGATTTCAAATGCCATCAAGTATACCCATGCGGGCGGAAAAGTCAGATTTGTGATCAGGCAGCTGAGCCAAACCGATGACGGTAAAGCGTCATTCCGCTTTGAAGTGGCGGATAACGGAATCGGTATGAGCGAAGAATTTCAGGAGCATCTGTTTGAAGCGTTTTCAAGAGAAAAAACATCCACGGTTTCCAAGCAGGAAGGCGCCGGTCTCGGGCTATCCATTGTCAAGAGGATCGTCGACCTTGCCGGCGGCACGATCAGCGTAAAGAGCAAAACCGGAGAAGGCTCTGTGTTTGCGGTGGAGATCGCTTTCAGGATCATGGATGATGAAACGATTCGCGGATTTGAAGAAGAAAACAGGCCGATCGACCTTGCACACAATGAATTTTCATTGGAAAACAAGAAGGTCCTTCTGGTTGAAGACAATGAGATGAACCGTGAGATCGCGACCGATATTCTCAAGGAAGCCGGTCTGATCGTTGAAACCGCGGAAGACGGCGAGTTTGCCGTGAAGAATGTTGCCGAAAAGGGAACTGCCTATTACGACTTTATCCTGATGGATATTCAGATGCCGGTTATGGACGGTTATCAGGCCACCGGGAAGATCCGCGCGCTGCCCGGAGGGGATCAGCTCATCATCATCGCGCTTTCGGCCAATGCTTTTGAAGATGATGTTCAAAAATCTCTTGCCGCCGGCATGAATGCTCACGTGGCCAAGCCTATTGACGTCAAGGCGCTGTTTAAAACCATCCGGGAACTGGTGAAGTAAGAAAATACTTATCCTGATGATTTATTTTCCAGCGTTCGGAAAACGGACGCTGATATAACTGTATATTTTTTAGACACGATGGATACGGCCAAACGCTGATTTTGCAGGAATATGCTTCGGGTCTATCTCATATCAGTGCAGAAAGAGTGGCACCTGCATTTATTGTAAGTGTTTCACCTTTATTTGTTATATTTTTTCAGCTTTATAATGTTGTTTCTCTCGATTTTTCATACTCGCTTCATATTTCACACAGCAAGTTCATAAGTTTCTTGCTCCTGCTGCTGCTTTTTTCTGCTGCTGCGCCTGATTTGATGAATAACCGGAATTTGCTGATGCAAAGAAATCTGTTATTCTTCGCTGTTGTGTACATTCGTCAATGATGTGAGACCGAGGAATGATTGAGAACAGTAGCAAGTTTCTCTGACAGGAGGAGGGCGTAGCCCGAGTTCTGTCAGGTAAACTCGTCCGTTTCAGGCATCAAGGACAGGAGCATATCAATCGGGGATAGCCAGCCCAGCACATGCATGGGAATTTTATTGGAACGAATCAGGTAGCGTTTCATCTGTTCAATCAAGTCGTTATAAGAGTAAAATCTCAAGTAGTTATAAAAGCGTTCCTGGTCGTTCCTGTGGCTGCGTTCCACCTTACCGTTATGCCATGGCGTCTTCGGTCGAATCAGGTGATGCCGGATTCCAAGCTCCTGACATAACAAATCAAAGATATGTGCTCTTTTTG
>JAZLIA010000045.1:0-17511 GCA_045617125.1 Clostridia bacterium
TCTACCGCTTCACTGAATTCAATCCCAGCATATTTACTATCATTGAAGATAGCGAAGATAGCAACGGTTCCGGTTTTTCCTTCGAGAGCTTCTTCAGCAATTGCGGTCATACCGCAGATGCTGAGCGCCATCATAACAGCAAGAATAGCACAAAAAATCCGCTTCATAACATTGACCCTCCCCAAATGATTATTACCTGCGTATTCATGCATCGGATGAAAAGTAGACTTTTTTTTCGCAATATTTCGAGTGCTTTTCCGATACCTATTGTTGAAAACATCCGCTTTATCGTCGCATGATATATAATAACACTAAATGAAATAAATGTCTATAAATTTTCTTGATTTCGTCGAGATTGCCAACACGATAGGAAATAAGCGTCTTGTCCTTGTTTTTGATGATTTCGAACGTTGTAATAATATCCAACGAGATGTTTTGCTGGGATATATTAACGATCTATCTGAAAACAAGCAGATAAAGGTGATTATCTTACAATTTAGAAAAGAAAAAGTCAAAACTTGTTGAAAACAGCTAAAACATACAATGATTCTTTGACTGTTTTCACCGTCGCCTCCCGCGCGGGAGGCGTGGATTGAAATCGGTGTGATGTAAAGTTCCCTCGCGGCCCTCCTAGTCGCCTCCCGCGCAGGAGGCGTGGATTGAAGTATTAAAGTCCATGCCATATCAGCACCTCCTTTAGGTCGCTTCCCGTGCGGGAGAGCAGATCTCCGTTTCCATCCCAATTTCGTAAGCGATTGCACTAAGCATGATCTTCCCATATTGACCATCTTTTGATTTTTATCTATAATGCATACACATGATCAAACTCTTTCCAGTTTCAGGAAAGCGCCAGAAGAAAGGACACAAGATGCTGAAGCTGAGACCCTACCGGCAGGAGGATGCCGAAAAGATCGTATCCTGGTGCAGGGATGAAGCGGAGTTTTACCGCTGGACCGGCGGAAGCCTGGGCCCCTGGCCGCTTACGGAGGAACAGTGGGCCTGCATGACCTCCCGGAAATGCATGGACAGTCTGTATTTTCCCTTCACCGCTTTTGACGAAAAGGGACCCAAAGGCTTTTTCTCCCTGCTCTCCATGCAGGAGGACCCCGGAGACCTTCGCTTCTGCTACGTGATCATCGATCCCGCGCACCGCGGTCAGGGCTGTGCAAAGGAAATGCTCCGTATGGGCATGCTTTTCGCCTTCCGCCTGTATAAAGCGGACAAGGTGAGCCTGGCGGTGTTTGAAAACAACGCTGCCGCGCTCTCCTGCTACCGCAGCCTGGGTTTCAAGGAAGACGGCCCGGCAGTGATCAAAGAATTTCCCATGTTTTCAGCAAAGTTGCTCAGAATGGCATGTCCCGCCCCGGAAATGAACGCCTCTCTTTGATATTTAAGGAACCGCTGATTTATTCGGCGATTTCTCGACGGGCTGCAGTTGTTTTTTCGTAAAAAACTTCATGATCCGGCAGCAGATTTTCCGGGGAATGATTGTATATGGAAACGGAATGCGGTAAAATGATCCTGTAGTTCCGTATCCGCAAAAAATAAACGAAATAACGGAGTTCTGTATGAAAACTGCACTTATTCTCAGGGAAGCCGCAGGGAGGGGGGAACCCCTGCCCATTCTGACCTGGCCTGTGGCAAAAATGCTGGGCTTCACCGTGAAGCAATTGCTGGAAGACCCGGAAAAGCAGGCCGCCACGATGGAATACGTGGCAAAAAACACCCCTTCCGCAGCCGCAGTGATGCCGATGGATCTGTCTGTGGAAGCGGAAGCCTTCGGCGCTGCGGTGCGCTTTGAAGAGAACGCCGTTCCCTGCGTGACCGGGCAATTGCTTTCCGACCCGGAGGAATATTCCTCCCTTCGGGTGCCTGAGTTGAACGAAGGCCGCCTGATGCAGTTCGTTCAGGCCGTACAGGTGTGCCGGGGCCGCACCGGAAACAAGCCTCTTCTGGCCGGCATGATCGGCGCCTTCTCCCTGGCAGGACGTCTTTCCGGCATAAGCGACCTGATGTATGCCTGCCTGGATGAGCCGGAGCAGGTGCATGCGCTCACTGACAAGGCGGCCGACCTGCTCATCCGCTACGGAAACGCGCTGAGAGAAGCCGGGGCCGACGGTCTAATCCTGGCGGAGCCTCTGGCTGGCGTGCTCAGCCCCGATATGGCGGAGGAATTTGCGGGAGAATGCACTAAAAAAGTGATTCTCGGGATCAAACGGGACGATTTTGCCGTGATCTATCACAACTGCGGCGATTCCGCCGCGAAAATGACCGACCGGCTGTTCAGGAACGGAGCCGATGCCTGGCACTTTGGCAACAGTGCGGATATGGAGCAGATCCTTCTTTCCGCTCCGGACAGCTGCCTTTGCATGGGCAACCTGGATCCTGTGGGCACTTTCGTGAACGGCACCCCGGAGGAAATGCAAAAAAAGGTGCTTGAGCTGCGCTCCTCCTGCCGGAAAAACAACTTCATGCTCTCTTCCGGCTGCGATATTCCCGCGGATGCCCGCTGGGAAAACATTCTGGCCTTCTTCAGCGCCTGTAAAGAAAAAGGAAACTGAAATGCCGGTCCTTACTGTATCCTTTGAAGGAGAAAGCGAAAAAACGCTTTCTCTGCCCTTTGAGGGCACGCCCCTGATCTCGGAAGTGCTATTGCTTTTCGGCATCATGCAGCCGCATCCCTGCGGCGGCAGGGGGATATGCGGAAAATGCACCGTGAAGGCGGAGGGAGACCTGAGCGAGCCGGACGAGCATGAAAAAAGGGCCGGCGCCCGTCTTTCCTGCCGTGCGCGTCTTTACGGCGATGCCCGGTTGATATTGCCTGAAAAGGAAAACGGCCTCCAGAGTGAAAGCGGCGAAGAAGCCCAACCCGGCATCTTTTCTTCGGGAACCCTTTGGGCTGCAGCGGATATCGGCACCACCACCGTGGCCGTGCATCTATTGGATGAAAAGGGAAGCGTCGTTGCTTCACAGGTCACGCTGAACCCGCAAACTGCGGTAGCAGCCGACGTGATCGGCCGCATCGGCGCGGCAATGAAGGAAGGGCCGCAGCCGCAAAAGGAACTGATCCTTCACTGTCTGGACGGGCTCTTCAGTCAATGTGCTGCTGAGGCGAAGCGAAAAAAAGAAGAGATCTCCCGGGCGGTGATCACAGGCAACACCGCGATGCTGTATCTGCTTACGGGAAGGGACCCCTCATCCCTTTCCCACGCCCCCTTCCGGGCCGACTGTCTTTTTGACCGGGAGGAAAACGTGCTGGGCATTCCCGCCTATCTGCCCCCCTGCTTTCATGCCTTTGCGGGAGCGGACCTGATGTGTGCGGTGCTGGAAAGCGGCATGACGGAAAAAAACGGAACCGGCCTTCTGTGCGATGTCGGCACCAACGGGGAGATCGCCCTGTGGCGAAACGGCCGCCTATATGTTACCTCCACCGCCGCAGGCCCCGCCTTTGAAGGCGCGGGCATCTCCTGCGGCATGCACTCGGTGGCAGGAGCCATTGACAGCGTGACCCTCATGGGAAACCGTCTCCTGTGCCGGGTGATCGGGGGAGGCGAAGCCCGGGGGCTGTGCGGTTCCGGTCTGATCGACGCAGTGAGTGCGCTGCTGGAAACGGGCGGGATCGACGAGACCGGCTATATGGAAGAGGAAAGCATCCCTCTGATGGGCAGCGTGAGCCTGCTCAGGGCCGATATCCGGGCGGTGCAGCTGGCCAAGGCGGCCATTTATGCCGGAATACTCTCCCTGCTGAAAGCCGCCCAATGCAAAACGGAGGATGTGGAAACGCTCTATTTGGCCGGCGGCTTCGGAAGCCGGCTCAATATTCTCAGCGCCGCGCATATCGGCCTGATCCCGGAAGCCCTTTCAGGCAAAGTAAAGGTGCTGGGCAATGCCGCGCTTTCGGGTGCGGACCTGATGCTGAAGGAAGAAAACCGTGTAGCAGCACGCAGGATCCTGAAAGATTCGGTCAGAGTTGATCTGGGCGGAGATCCAATGTTTAACGAACTATATATTGAAAGCATGTTATTTTCATCACAGGAGGAATGAGTTTTATGGACATGAACGAGATCTCTCTGAAGCTGGAAGCCGGACGGGCCAAGGATGTGAAGCTGCTGGTGCAGCAGGCGCTGGATGAGGGCGCAGACCCTGAGCAGATCCTGAAGGAAGGCCTTCTGAACGGGATGGACCGCGTGGGCGAAAAATTCCGCAAAAACGAAGTGTATGTGCCCGAGGTGCTGGTGGCAGCCCGTGCGATGCGCTTTGGTCTGGAGCTGCTGCAGCCCCGTCTCATCGAAAAGCAGACCAAGGCCAGCGGCAAGGTATGCGTGGGCACCGTAAAGGGCGATCTGCACGATATCGGCAAGAACCTGGTGTGCATGATGATGGAAGGCAAGGGACTGGAGGTGGTGGACCTGGGCACCGACGTACCCGCCGAACAGTTTGTTCAAGCCGCCATCGAGAACGATTGCCAGGTGATCTGCTGCTCCGCCCTGCTGACCACCACGATGAACGTGATGGCCGATGTGGTGAAGGAAGCCGAAAAGGCGGGGATCCGCGATAAGGTGAAGATCCTGGTGGGCGGCGCTCCCGTCACTCAGGAATTCTGCGACCAGATCGGCGCGGATGCCTACACCAGCGACGCCGCTTCCGCCGCGGAAGCAGCGGCCTCTTTCTGCAAATAACGGAGGAATAAAATGCGCCTGAGAGAACCCTGGAAGGGCACGATGACCCAGCGGGAACGCTTTAATGCCCAGATGCATTATCGCGCCTTTGACCGCACCGTAAATATGGAATTTGGCTACTGGGACGAAAACTACACCCAGTGGGATATTTTCCGTGATAACGGCATCCGCACCGAAGCGCAGGCCAACGAGTTTCTCTCGCTGGAACCCCCGGTGATGGTGTTTCCAAACATCTGGCTGAGCCCCCGTTTTGAAGAAAAGGTCCTTTCCGAAAAAAACGGCAAGCGCATCAGCCAGAATGACGAAGGCCTGATCGTGGAATCTCCCATCGACGGCCACAGCACCATTCCGCGCTGCCTGGGCTCGGTGATCGAAACGCCGGAGGACTGGAAAATAGCCAAGGAAGAGCATTTTGCCCGTCACACGGCTGCCCGTCAGCCCGATTTTGATAAGCTGGACCGGCTTGTGAAGGACGACCGGGATTACCCGGTCGGCATCGACTGCGGAAGCATGATCGGAAAGATCCGCAATATGCTCACCGTTGAGGGGCTCGTTTACGCGGTGAACGACGAGCCCGACATGGTGGAGGATATGGTGGAAACCGTGTGCGTGCTGTGCGAGGATTATCTGGATCAGGTGCTTCCCCGCTATCATTTCGACTTTGCTTCCGGATGGGAGGATATCTGCTGCAAAAACGGTCCCCTGGTGCAGATGGACTTTTTCCGCTCGGTGATCTTCCCCCGTTACAAGCGCATCGGAGATAAATTACACAAGTACGGTGTGGACATCTGGTACACCGACTGCGACGGGGATGTGCGTCCGCTGATCCCCTATTTTCTGGATGCCGGCATCAACTGCCTGTTCCCCTATGAGGTTAACAGCTGCGTGCATCCGGCACAGATCTTTTCGGAATACGGCGGGGCCATGCGCATCATGGGCGGCTTTGACAAGCTGGAAATGATCAAGGGAAAGGATCATATCCGTTCCTATATGAAGAGCCTGGAACCGCTGGTGGCCAAAGGCGGTTATATTCCCTTCTGCGACCACCGCTGCCCGCCGGATGTGACCCCGGAAAACTATCTGTACTATCTGGATCTGAAGGAAAAAACCTTCTGCCCATGATCTATAACCTTCAAAGCACAGCAGCGGCGGTTGATTCTGGTTTGGTCCAATGCTATAATAGGGTGCGCCAAAGGGAAGGGAGGGTGAAACATGAAACCGCAGAAAGTGATCCTGTCGGTATCCGGTTCAGTTCAGGGAGAAGAGGATGAAGGCATCCGCCTGATGACCACCGGTCTGCTTTCCGGCGGAGACCCACACTGGAAGCTGAGATATAACGAGACCCTGCCGGATGGTGAGATGAGCCACCATGTTACCGTCAGCATGGATGAGGGGGTTGTCACCATGCAGAGAGACGGCATGTTTGCCACCTCCATGGTGTTTGAAAAAGGCCATCGCTTCGAGGGCAGCTACAACACGCCCTTTGGAAGCATTGATATGGGAGTATTCCCCACCCGGGTGAACTACCATATAAACGAAGGGGCGGGAGAAGTGAACCTGCAGTATCAGCTGGACCTGCGGGGCCAGTTTGAAGCGATGCACGAATTGTCCATCCGTTTCGCGCCCGGCGCGGGAAAGTCATGAACAGCCGGCAGATCTACGCCTGTTTGCGTACCGAAGCGCACAAGGAGCTGGGGGTGAAGGTATACCGTCCCAAAGCGCCGGATGCGCTTTTTGTGTGTTCACTGCCGCCCGGAAGGTCAGGGCCTCTTTTCACCGTTTTTCCCGGAAAAGACGGGAAATTCCGCGCGGACCTGACCGGGGAAGGCACCCGGTTGCTCTTTTCCCTGCTGCCGTCATTTACTGAAATACCCCTGCCCCGGAAAGAAAACGCCGTGCTGCTCACCGTTGCAGCCCGGTGCATGAAAAGCCCGCCCTGTGAGCTTGCCGGAAAAGCCGCGGTGCTCACGCTGCACTGCCTTGCCTTCGGTGAAAAGGAACGGCTTCAAAGAGAATTGCCCGGGCTGACCGCCCTTTCTCTCCGGGAAAAAAAAGCGCCTGAAAGGCTCGCCGGTCTACTGATCATCAATGAACTCAGATATGAGGAGGAAAACGAACATGCTGATCCGCTGTCACGGACATTCCGAGTTTGAACTGCAGGCAGGCTCCGTGCGCCTGCTCACGGACCCTTATGACGCACATGTAGGCTACCGTATGGAAAGCCCGAAGGTGGACGCGGTGCTGGTAAGCCACGATCATGCCGATCACAGCTTCACAGACAAGCTGGCAGGAGACCCCGTGATCCTCCGTGAAGCAGGCTGTTTCTCCCCCGCGCCGGGAGTAAAGGTGACCGCGATCCCCAGCGTACACGATGATCAGGGCGGCGCGCTGCGCGGAAAAAACCTGATCTTCGTGATCGAATGGGACGGTCTTAAGCTGGTCCATCTGGGCGATCAGGGCTGCATGCTCACAGAAGAGCAGCTTTCTCAGATCGGAACACCCGACATTCTGTTCGTGCCGGTAGGAGGCTTTTTCACTGTGGACGGAAAAGAAGCTGCCAGGATCGCACAGAAGCTGAACAGCCGCGTCACCCTTCCCATGCACTATAAAACTTCGGTAAACGCCGATTGGCCCATTTCGGATGAGTCGGCATTTCTTCACGCGATGGGGGCGCAGGACGCTCCCCGCATGCCTCTTTTGCGCATCACAAAGGAGGATCTGAGCCAGCATCCCCCGGTGATCCTGCTGCTTCCGGAATGCCTCTGAAGCCCCGAATTCCGGGCCTTTGCGCGGTTTTGGTCCGATCCTGGAGCCTGAAGAAAAAAAATTACTGAAAAAAACGGAAAAACAGGCATTTGGCACAAAATATTCCTTGTATTTCCATTTTTTTTCGCATATAATATGGGCGGTTGGCGATATCGGGTCTGTGGTTGCAAGCCGATGCCAGTCGCAGGCAAAACGGTCCTCGTAATCCGGCCAAAGTGCCGGGGAGCATGGTGCGGTCTAGATGTCAGTCCGGCCGCGGGAAACCGCGAGAGAAGGGCGTGAGGGCGCAATGGCGCAGAGCCAACTTCCAGCCGGCGTGTGAGGGGGCAAAGACCAGGTCAGCCGTGTGCCAGCCGATCATTAATTCAGGGGGATACTATCATGTATCAGGACGAAACACTGGTGTGCCGTGATTGCGGTAAGGAATTTGTCTTCACCGCCGGCGAACAGGAATTCTATGCCGAGAAGGGCTTCCAGAACAAGCCCACCCGTTGCCGTGAATGCCGTCAGGCCCACAAGGCCCAGCGCAGCACGGGCACCAGGGAAATGTTTGACGCCGTGTGCGCAAACTGCGGCGCCCCCACGCAGGTTCCCTTCCAGCCCAAGGAAGACCGGCCTGTGTATTGCAGCGCCTGCTATGCTGCCATGCAGCGCAAGTAAGTCCGCTACAATAAAGGGGCTGTCCTGTTATGGTTCATAAACCATACGAGGCAGCCCCTTTCGTATACCCAAAGATCCGCACATCGGAAAGAAAAAAATCATTTTCATCCTTGACAGCATGCGATACCCGCTGTATAATCTCATCATTCTATCGTGCTAAAGTGGTAACACAGCAAAGCACCAAGGAGGAGATCGCATGAAGAAGCTGCTTTCCCTTATACTCGCCCTTATGATGATGGTCGGCACCGCTTACGCGGCGCAGATCGATTGGAACTGTCGCTACACCTACGCAGAGCTGGAAGCACAAATGCAAACCATCTGCAAGGAATATCCCGACCTGACCCAAATGTATCAGATCGGCCACACCTGGCGCGAGCGCAGCCTGTGGTGTGTAGAGATCACCGATGAAACCGTTGCAAAGGAAGAAAAGACCGGCATCGCCGTGTTTGGCAATATCCATGGCGGCGAACGCGAGAGCGCAAGCTGCGCGATGTACTTCATGTGGTGGCTGACCGCCAATTCCCAGACGGAGAAGGTTCAGCAGCTGCTGAAGGATTATGTCGTGTACGTCATTCCGGTGATCAATCCCGATGGCTACGAGCAAAGCTTCGTTATCAACACAAGGGAGAACATGCGCCCCATTGACTCAAACGGCGACGGCATCCCGTTCTCCGATCCCTACACCGATCTGGACGGCGACGGAGCGATCGGCTATCTGCTGCCCGGCAAAGCGGATGACGATATGGCCTGGCTCATCGAAGGGCCGTGGTACATCACCTACCTTCCCCAGTTCCAGCAAAAGACCATCGGCCTGGAAAGCCCGGATTGGGACGGAAACGGCATCCTTGGCGACGATCCCCGCAACAGCGGCGTGGATCTGAACCGCACCTTCGATTATCAGTGGGGCCGCTATGATATCGACGCTGAGGGCGCCGAAATGGGCACCATCGGCGACCCAACCTCCTTCCCCTCTGCCGGCGGTCTTGCGGCGCTGGATCCCGAAATCCAGGCGGTGCAGAACTTCCTGATCAGGACGGATGTGGATGCCCTGGTCACGCTGCACACCGGCGTTCAGTGCGTGCTGTATCCCTGGTGCTACCGTCAGTATGACCCGTCCATTGACGGCGAGGACATCCTCTTCATGAAGGATACCGCCGCGAAGATGGCGGCAGCCTATCAGAACACCACCGGTCGCGGCTTCTACTCTAAATCCAGCTGGGAAGATTATCCCACCGCCGCCGAGCTGATCGACTGGTCCTACGGCAGGCTGAATATCCACAGCTACACCATCGAGGTGTACTGTCCCGGCAAATCCGTGACCGGTGATATCGCCGAATGCTGCTGGGAAGACGATCTGCCCGAAGCGACGCTGAAATTCTACACGCTGGATGAAGTTGCCGCGATGGGACTCGATCTGAGCAAATTTGATCTGGAAAACGCGGAAGGCGTGTGGTTCTACACCCCCTCCGACAACCTTGATACGAATTACGCGCCCGCGGATCAGGATATCATGTGCGAGGGCTGCAAGGACGCGCTGCTCGTCATGATGGAATCCGAACCGTACGGTCAGGGCTGGACGGTGCCGTGGTATCTGCAGTGAACCGCAAAAGCAATATCAAAAAATGTAACTGACAAATAGAAAAACGGGGCTGTTTCAAAGGTTCTGAAACCGTGTGAACAGCTCCGTTTTACTTTTATCCGTTTTGTGCGGGATCATTTCACCGCCGGGGGTTATCTTCCCCTGTTTTTCGATCCCTCATTTTCCATTCCTGTCCATTTCAGGGCAAGTTTCCTTTTTCCGGATTCTGTGGTATGATAATCGGGCAATACTTCACAGAAAGCGAGTTTCAGCATGGCAAAAAGCACGATCCCCGCAGGGGAAAACAAAATGGGCGTCATGCCCATTGGCAAGCTGGTCATCAGCATGAGCGCCCCCATGATGGCAAGCATGATCTTCCAGGCCCTGTACAACATTGTGGACAGTGTGTTCGTTTCCCGTGTCAGTCAGGACGCGCTCAACGCTGTCTCCCTGGCCTTTCCGTTCCAGACGCTGATGATGGCCTTTGCCCTGGGCACCGGAGTTGGCATGAACTCGCTCATCTCCCGCTCCCTTGGCCAGAAGGATCAGAACAAGGCGGACCAGACCGCCGGAACCGGCATTTTCCTTTTTATTCTCAGCGCGATCGTCTTTTGCGTGCTCAGTCTTTTCCTGGCGGAACCCTATTACCGTTTCCAGACTCAGAATGAAAACATCATCCGCTTTGGCAGGCAGTATATTCTCGTGTGCGGAGGCTGGTGCTTCGGCCTGTTCGGGCAGATCTGCGAGGAGCGCCTGCTGCAATCCACCGGACGCACACAGCTTTCCATGATCAGCCAGATCTGCGGCGCCGTCTGCAACATCATTCTGGACCCCATTCTGATTTTCGGTCTGTTCGGTTTCCCGCGCCTGGAGGTGATGGGCGCAGCCGTGGCCACCGTAGTGGGACAGACGCTGGCCTGTGTGGTGGGCTTCATTCTGAACATTCGCAAAAATGACGAGATCCATCTTTCCCTGAAGCGGATCCGCCCGGAGGCTCCCATCGTGAAGGAGATCTACCGCATCGGCGTTCCATCCATCGTGATGCAGTGCGTGGGCAGCGTGATGAATTTTGTTCTGGATAATCTGCTCATTGCCTTCACCGAAGCGGCTACCGCCGTGTTCGGCGCCTATTACAAGATCCAGAGCATCATCTTCATGCCTGTTTTCGGCATGAACAGCGCAATGGTGCCCATCATTTCCTATAACTACGGCGCCTGCAAGCCTGAACGGGTGAAGCAAACCACCCGCATCTGCATCCTGATCGCTGTGGGCATCATGACGGTGGGAACGCTGCTGTTTGAGCTGATCCCGGGCACCCTGCTTTCGCTTTTCAATCCCACTGAGGAAATGCTGACGGTTGGAAAGGTGGCCTTCCGGATCATCGCGATCCACTTCCCCGTAGCCGGCTTCTGCATCGTGGTGGGCTCAGTGTGTCAGGCCATGGGCAAGCCGGTATACACCCTCATCACCTCCGTCTGCCGCCAGCTGGTGGTGCTTCTGCCGGCAGCCTGGCTGCTTTCCCTCACCGGCGTGCTGGACAGCGTGTGGTGGGCCTTCCCCATCGCTGAGGTGATCAGCGGCCTGCTCAACATTTACTTCCTGAAAGCCACCCTGCGCAGGGTGGATGAATTGGAAGAGAGGCACATGCAGAAATAAAGCGATCCTATCATTCCTCCCGGAACAGAAGCGGCAGGAAATCATGGATGCAGCGGCGCCACACGCTCCAGTCATGGCCGCCGGGGAACAAGCGGCGGCTGATGTTCAGCCCCTTGTCCTTCAGCATTTCATCATCGGCAGTAAAGCTGCTGAAGAAGGGATCCTCCGTGCCCATGGCACGGTAAAACACACGGAAGCTGTGATTGAATTTTTCCCGGTCTTCCAGGATCGCCAGGTGTTTTTCCGGAACATCGGCCCTTAGGAAGCGCATAAAGCCGCTGAAAACACCGGCATAAGCAAACAGCTCCGGATGGCTCATGGTGACGATGCTGGTTTGATAGCTGCCCATGCTCAGACCAGCCATCGCCCGATGCTCCCTGTCCGCCCAAACGGGATAGCGGCTTTCGATAAACGGGATCAGATCCTCCGTGATCACCCGGGTAAAGAGACTGCGGTCATCGCAGCCTTCTTTTTTTGTCATGCCGTTGCCCATCACGATCAGCATTTCCATCATTTTTCCCTCGCTGAGAAGCAGGTCGGCAATGCGCCCGGCATGTCCCTGATAGATCCACCCGGTCTCGTTTTCACCGTAGCCGTGCTGCAAATACAGCACGGGATATTTTTTTGCCGGGTCATAGCAGGGCGGGGTGTAAACAAGGCATATCTCCAATTTTCCGGTCACAGAGGAAGGGTAATAGTGCCGGGTCACCGCTCCGTGAGGGATCGCGGGGTCCAGACGGTCCCAATCCTCCCCCTCCACAGGCACATCCACAAAATTCATGGGTCTGCAGCAGCCATAGCCAATGGGAAAATAGGGACACAGCACATCGGCTCCGTCGATCTTCAGGAAAAAGTATTTGAAACCGCGGCCCAGGTCGGCAATGCCCTCCCAATAGCCATCCTCCTGACGCAAAAGGGGCGTGACGGAACCGAACTGGTCGATGCACACCTCCTTCGCATCCTTTGCAGGGATGCGGAACCGCACCCTCCCATCCGGCAGGATATCGGCCCGGGGATCTCCGTCCCTTCCCGGCTCGCCAAAGTAGGGATCAAAGGAAACTGAAACATCCAGTGGGGAAATACTCATCTTTTTTCCTCCTTCATTCGGTAAGGCTGCGAAGCGTGCAATCGGTCAGGAAGGAGCGGAAGCCCTCCTCCTGTGTGCCTTCAGCGCCGTGAGAGGTGAACTGCATTTCGCAGCGTGCTTTACCTGTATATTCCTTCCATTCGGGCAGGGGCGTTCCATCGTCATCCGGGCCGTTGGGATCACCGGTGCGGATAAAGTTCACCCAGTAAAGGCTCATCTGCCGGGCCAAATCGAAATGGCGGCCGCGGTAGGGACGGCTGCATTTATGCAGCGTGTCAAAGAAGAACCACAGATCGCAGCTGTGGAAGGTGCCGGGATGATCCTCGCCCGGAATATCAGGCATGAAGCGGTAATACCAGCAGGCCTTTGCCCCGGGCTGCTTTTTCTCACCCAGGAACGCGGCCTTCACCGCGTGCTCGATGCTGCTGACCGCTCCGGCTCCGGTGCCCCAGGGGGTCGTATTGAACCGGTGCGCCTCAGGGAAGGCAAGATATTCCGCAGCCTTATCGCCAAAGCACTTTTCCGCAGCCGCCTTCAAAGCTGCTTCATCCTCCGCGGGAAGAGAAGAGAAAAACTCATCCTCCGTGTTTCCCGCCATCACCGGCACCCTCACCCGGCTGCCTTCCGCAAAGGCCCGCATGGGATCGCGGTCGCAGAAAACACCGTCGGAGATCACGGTAAAGAAGGGATGATCCTTCCGAAACTCGGCATACCGATCCCGGATCAGGAACGCATCCAGCTCACGGGCCTCCTCCAGTGTGCTCACTCCCAGATGATCAAAGAATGCCTCTCCCAGTTTTTCCGCCTCAGGAAGGGTCTTTGGCACCATGAAAGGATCCGGGCCATAGGGCGAGCGGATCATGCCGCTCATCACGATGGCTTTCTGGAAGCGTCCTTCGTTCTTTTTGCAGGCCATCTGCGCCATCACGCTGCCGCCTCCGGCGCTCTGCCCGGCAATGGTGATGTTTTCAGGATCTCCACCGAAAGCGGAAATGTTGCGCCTTACCCATTCCAGGCCATACTGCTGATCCAGCACGCCGAAGTTGGCAGGAGCCTCGGGCTGTTCCCGGCTCAGCTGCGGATGGGCAAGAAAGCCCAGCGCTCCCAAACGGTAGTTGACCGTGACCACCACGATCCCGCGCCGCGCCAGCCGCTCGCCGTCAAATTCCATCTCAGCGGTGTAACCCCACTGGAAGCCGCCGCCAAAGTACCACACCAGCACAGGCATTTTTTCACTGCCGGTCTTCGTACCGGTCCAGATATTCAGATAAAGGTTATCCTCCCCCATGGGGATCTCACTGTCCACATGCCATTCCCGGCAATAGATATCGGTGCCCAGGGCGGGCGTATCCTGCACCGATATGGGTGCAAAGGCGAAGCAGTCCCTCACTCCATCCCAGCTTTCGCAGGGCTGCGGAGCACGCCAGCGGTTTTTGCCCACCGGGGGCGCTGCAAAGGGGATCCCTTTGAAGGCCGTCACACGGGGGTCAGAAGCAGGCAGACCCCGTACTTTTCCGTTTTCAGTCGCAATGATTCTCAGCATATTCGGTTCCTTTCCGTATCAAGATCCTTTGAGCCAGCCGGATGCGGAAAAGAAGTGCTTTCCGCAGGGCTGCCTTGTGTACGCTTGTTGTTTACGGAAAACAGTATACCAAAAAGGTCAGCCGCTTGCAACCGGAACCCTGAAAACGAACAGGGCAATTCTTGACCGCCGGTTCTTTTCCATGTACAATAAAGCATGAAAAGGAACGATTCGATAAATCATTTGACTGGGAGGATCAAGTATGATGAAAAAATGGATTTCGGTACTACTGATGCTTGCGCTGGTGAGCTGCCTTCTGCCCGTGAGTGCGGAAGAAACACTGACGGAAAAGACCCTTCCGCTGTACCTGATCGATATCGATCATCAGGAAGAACTGCACGCCGTCTTTCCTGATGGAAATGAAGAGATCCCCTACATATCGGCGGAAGAAATGTGCCGGTTGATGAACCTGATCTGGCATGACTTCGGCGAAGAAGCGGATTTTTCAGTCACGCTTCAAACAACTGAAACGACCGCCCTTCTGACGCGTGAAAACGAAGCCACAGCCTATATCGATTTTGAAAACGGCACGTTGGATTTCAATCAATATGACAAGTTCTTTATGCTGGGTTCCGCAGCGAACCTGCTGGACATCGTGTCTATAGGCGGCACGCAAAACCTGGCAGACCCGGAAAAGGAGATCAGCCTGATCCAGCACAACACCGCATTTGTGTGCAATGGCAACTACACCACGCTGAACCTGAAGGATTACGGGATCGAAACGCCTGTGATCGGCAGGGCGGGCTATCTGCCGCTGCAGACCTTCAGCGACATGTTCATTTCCGCCCTGGGCGGCGCGCTGTGCTATAACGGTGAGATCGTGGTGCTCGGCGCTTCCGGCACACTGGATGACGGGCTGTTCACGCTGACCGGGCTGGGTGAACTGTATTATTCCGTTCCGGAAAAACAGCGCAGTGAAGCGCTGGCGGAATTCACGATGAATGAGCTGTGCCTTGCGCTGGATTTCCATTACGGATTGAAGGAAGAGCATGATATTGAAAACTTTCGGGATTATTTCATCCGCAGCGGCCTGTATTCGGACCTGGTGGGAGTCGATACGCAAAGCGCGGTCTCCGCACTGGGCAGGCTGTGCATGAATCACTTTTCGGACGGTCACAGCGGACTGATGAACGCCTCTCCCTTTATGACATACGGCGCCGCGACGATGGACTTTGAAAGCCTGTCTGTGGGCGAGATCCAGAAGATCGCCAATATGGCCCTGTTCTACGGTGAGCGCGCGAAGCGCTATCCTGAAGGCGCTCCGGGCTATGAAGAGGTGGGGAACACCGCATATGTGACCTTTGATCACTTTGTTTTTGACACAGTAAAGGACTACTACACAGCGGAGCTCCCGGAGGATTTCCTGTCAGAGACGGCAGACACCCTCGACCTGCTGATCTATGCCACAAAACAGATCAACCGGGAAAACAGCCCCATCGAAAATGTGGTCATCGACCTGAGCTGCAACAGCGGCGGCATGGTTGACGCGGCGGTGTGCGTATGCTCCTGGGTCCTGGGCATAGGCACAGCCTATATTCAGGATATGGCGACCGGAGCCAAAGCTTCCAGCGTGTATTCCTTTGACGCGAACCTGGATCACCGTTTCGGTGATGGAGACAGCGTAAGCTCCAGAAACCTGTTCTGTCTCATTTCCCCGATGAGCTTTTCCTGCGGAAATCTGGTTCCGGCGGCACTGCGTGCGTCCGGACGGGTAACATTGCTGGGCAAGCCTTCTACAGGCGGCACCTGCGCCGTGCAGCTCCTGAGCACGGCGGACGGTTCGCTGTTTGCCGTGAGCGGACGGAAGCGCATCAACATCGTCAACAACGGCATTTTCTACAGCATCGACGCCGGGGTGGAACCGCATTACTATCTTCCTAAAGAAAGCATGTTCTATGACCGTCAGAAGCTGACGGATTATATCAACAGCCTGATGTGGTAATTTATCAAAATTTTGAGGATTTGAATTTTGCTCATCATTTTTTGCTGAACTCATTGTACCTCGCCATGG
The DNA here is from genome assembly GCA_045617125.1 of Clostridia bacterium. GTDB lineage: Bacteria > Bacillota > Clostridia > Christensenellales > Aristaeellaceae > ZC3RG03. The sequence goes on from JAZLIA010000045.1 coordinate 16,021, forward strand.
GTCATTCGTATATCAAGATGTCCGGAAGGAAAGACGGACGGAAGAAAAAGCAAAACGACTCAAGCATAGATGACCGACAGCAGGAAAATGAGGAGGAACAAAAAATGACAAACGCAGTGAACAGGATCGCATTGACCGATGAAGAACTGATGAATGTAAATGGCGGAAACTGGTTCACCGATGCATGGAATGCCACCACCAGAGCCTGCGAAAAGGCCTGGGACGCCACCTGCGACTGGGTGGAGGAAAACAAGGGCATCGTGGTTCGCGGGGCGTGCGTTGTGGGCGGCATCGCCCTGTGCGCAACGGGCATCGGAGCCGGAGCGGGGCTCGGATTGATCGCAGTGGAGAGCATAGGCGCGGCAGGCATCGTTGCCACCGGCTTTGGCAGCATCGCCGGTGTCACTGCCGGGGCGATCATCACAGAAGACTGGGATAATTGATCCCGCCGGGAAAGGCAATGGACCGGATAAAACAGGATGAGCAGAATAAACAGAAAAGGAAGCATCAGCCAAAAAGGATCTGGACCCGCATGCCACAGCCACATAAGGAAGTAATTTCAAAATAACGTGGCACGGCAAAAGCAAAAACAGACATCGTTAATTGCAGAAATGCTTTTCACGGTGTCTGTTTTTCTATCTGCAAATCCTCACATTCGATTTATCTGCTTGTTTCCCCTACAATAAAGGGGAAATCAAACAAGGAGGTCGAAAGACTATGAAAGCAAAGCGGTAATATTTCTATCTGGACGATTTTGAACACAGGCTGCTGGTCGGATGCCTTATGACGGCGCGAAACGAGTACATTCATGAGGACAATCCGATTGAAGACGTCAATGAGCTGATACGGGATCTGGGGACGGAGACATCTACGGTATAACCGATACCATTCATGCAGACTACAGCAAATTCATCTCCTGGATGCTTGCGATGAGCTGCTGTATGTATAATCTGGAAACGAATATAGACAGATAAGCTGATTTACCAATAACAGACGCATTGCGGCGGGGAGAGAAATCCCTGCCGCCATTTTCCTATTTGTAACAATTCCATGAAACTCCTTGACAACATGAAAATGACGCGCTATAATATTAACGTTATTCGTTAAATTATATGCGATAAACTTATATTTCGGAGGGAATCATCTTGAACAATTCCATAATAATCAAATCATCAAAAATCATCGACCGTATTTTGCGCATCCTTCAAGGCTTCATGATTGCCTTTGCAGCAGTTTCGGTAATCTTTATCATTCTTTCCTTTACCGTCGGAGAAAAAATAGTCCAGGATGCCTCATTTATCGAACTTGGAAATCTTACGTTATACCTTTCCGATGGCGCTATTCCTGCCTATCCTGCTCTACGGCAAGGCATTGTCATCAGTCTTGTGACGATAATCTTTATGGTCGCTGCAGGATGGTATTTGCTTCACGTAATTCGTCAAATTCTGAAGCCGATGAAGGACGGGAGACCGTTTGAAACCGGTGTATCAT
>JAZLIA010000046.1:0-9582 GCA_045617125.1 Clostridia bacterium
ACTGGCGGCGCTCACCTTCGGTGCCTTCCCCAGCGGGGAAGGCAAATTTGGTACGCTTCGCGCCAGGTGTTGATTCATCCTGTTCGTTGGTAACAAGTGTGTTATTGGTAACAGACATACCATCGGCATCACGCTATTGGAACGCAAGATAAGCCTTCCCCCGTTGGGGAAGGTGGCGCGGAGCGCCGGATGAGGTCCGCTTTGCTTTTTCTGTTTCGTAAGCGATTGCCCTGGGATACATTATAAAACCGCGCCGCTCCTTTCACAGGGCGGCGCGGGCATGTTTATTTCTTTTTTATCTCTGTCCCTTATCGTAGGGGATGCCCTCCGCCTTGGGAGCAGCGGACTGCTTGGAGGTGAAGGCCAGCACAATGAGGGAGATGATGTAGGGCAGCATGTTATAGATGGAACCGCTCATGTTGGTGAGGTAGCGGAACGCATTGCTCAGCCAGGAGATATTCGCGGTCACATCAGCCAGGTTGCCGAAAAGGCCTGTGTAAACATTGCCCAGGGCGCGGAAGAAACCAAACAGCAGCGCTGCCAGGGCAATGCGGGTGGGCTTCCAGGCGCCGAAGATCATCACAGCCAGGGCCAGGAAACCAAAGCCCGCGACTCCGTTTTCAAACTTCCAGAGAGACACACCGGCGGTGATGTACACCACGCCGCCCAGTCCGCCCAGAGCACCGGAAATGAGCACGCCGGCATAACGCATGGAATAAACGTTGATGCCTACGCTGTTGGAGGCCTGGGGATGTTCGCCGCAGGAACGAAGACGCAGACCGAAGCGGGTCTTATACAGGATGATCCAGCTTAAGATCAACACCACCACAGCGATCAGCATGAACCAGTTATATTCCATGCCATCCACAATGAGGAACTTTTTGCGGGCTTCGATATAGGCAATCTCACTGCTCACGTTGCTGGCATTTTCAGCGGTGTTGATCGCCTTCACGATCACGGTGGCGGCGGCGGTGCCCAACAGGTTCATCGCGGTGCCCACCAGGGTCTGATCCGCATTGAAGCGGATGGCCGCCACACCCAGAAGCAAAGAATAAAGCATACCCAGCAGGACCGAACCCAGCACCACCAAAAGCAGCACCAGGAAGGCAGGAGCATCGGGGGGCAGATACTTCATGACCAGAGCGCCGCCCAGGGCGCCGATCACCATGATGCCCTCCAGACCAATATTGATCACACCGGAATGCTCAGAGAAGCAGCCGCCCAAAGCGACCAGGAGAAGCACGGAGGAGAAGATCAGCATGTATTGCAGAAGCAGGCTCATTCTTTGTTTCCTCCTTTCTTATCCTCGGAAACCGGGGCCTTGGCAGGCTCAGCGTTCACGTTGGTGGTATCGAGCAGGCCATGTTTTTCCTCAAACTTATTCAGGAAATTGTTGAAATAGATCTTGAAGAACATCACGAAGCTGCACAGATAAATGATGAGGGAAGAGATCAGATCGGAGATCTGCGCGGGCAGGCCCATCGTGGTGAGGGCCGCGCCGCCATCGGTGATGTGCTGAATGAAGAAGGAGGAGAAAATGGAACCGATGGGGCTGAGGCCGCCCAGGAAGGCCGCGGCAATGCCGTTGAAGCCCATCGCGGGCACAGAGGACTGGGTGGTGCTCCATTCTGTGAAGCCGGTAAGATACAGCAGCGCCGCGCCGCAGCCGGCCAGAGCGCCGGAAATGGCCATGGTCAAAATCAGGTTCTGCTTTTCCTTCATGCCGCAATAACGGGCCGCGTTGCGGTTGTAGCCGGTGGCCTTCAGCTCGAAGCCCAGACGGGTCTTTTCCAGAATGAACCAGATGAGCACCGCAGCCACCACCGCCAGGATGAGGGCCAGACCGGTGTAGGCATTTTTACCGAAAAGGAGAGCGCCCAGATCCAGCGTGGGGATCGCGCTGGCAGCGCTTGTGCTCATCAGCTTGAAGGTGTAGGGGCTGGTGGTCTCCTTCACCTTCGCCAGGAGCATATTCACAGTGTAAAGGCTGATCCAGTTCAGCATGATGCAGGAGATAACCTCATTCACATTGCAATAGGCCTTGAGCGCACCGGAGATCACCCCCAGCAGCGCACCCGCCACGATGGCGGCCGCAAGGCAAACATACCAGGGCAGATGCCAGGCCAGAGCACAATAGAGGCATGCGCCTGCGCCTACCACGTACTGGCCCGCCGCACCGATGTTGAACAAACCGGCCTTATAGGCAAACAGCACGCTTAGGGAGCACATGAGCAAAGGAGCGGTCTTGACCAGGGTGTTTCCCAGGTTTTTCAATTGCAGATTCTGACGGTTATACTTGAAAAAGTTTTTCAAAATGGTGGTAATGGCTTCCCAGGCATTGGCAGGATTGATGATCAGAAGCGCGATAAACCCTACCAGCAAGCCCAGAAGGATGCAGAACAGGGACACGAGCAGCGCCTGCAGCGCAGGGTTTCGGAAGATCGACTTTTTCTTCACAGTCACACCTCCTTTTTCGCGCCGGCCATGTACAGGCCCAGCGTTTCCACATCGGTGGTCTTGGGATCGAATTCGCCCACGATCTCGCCTTCGTACATCACAAGGATCCGGTCGCTCAGCGCCATCACCTCATCCAGCTCCAGGCTCACCAGCAGCACCGCTTTACCGGAATCACGCACCGCCACGATCTGCTTATGCGTGCCCTCGATGGCGCCCACGTCCAGGCCGCGGGTGGGCTGCACCGCCACGAGCAGCTCGGGATCACGGTCGATCTCGCGGCCGATGATGGCCTTTTGCTGGTTGCCGCCCGACATGCTGCGGGCCTTCGTGACCGGGCCCTGACCGGAACGGACGTCATATTCCCCGATCAGCTTATCGGCATAGGAGCGGATCTCTTTTCCCTTCATCAGGATGCCGCCCGCACAGAAATGATCTTCATAATAGCGCTGCAGCACCATATTATTTTCCAGAGAATAATCCAGCACCAGGCCATGCTTGTGCCGATCCTCCGGAATGTGGCTCATGCCATCCTGCCCGCGGTGGCGGATGGAAACATGAGTGATATCCCGGCCATTTAAATACACCTTGCCGCCGGATACCGATTCAAGACCGGTGACACCGTAGATCAGCTCGCTCTGGCCGTTGCCGTCAATGCCGGCGATGCACACGATCTCCCCGGCACGCACAGAGAAGCTGACTCCCTTCACGGCATTATTCTTATGCACACGGGAGGCGACCACCAGGTTTTCCACCTTCAGGATCTCCTTACCGGGCTTGGCCGGTTCCTTATGCACCACAAATTCCACATTGCGGCCCACCATCATGCGGGAAAGCTCTTCCTTGCTGGTGTCGGCAATATTGACAGTTCCGATATACCTGCCCTTGCGAAGAACGGAGCACCGATCGGCCACAGCCATGATCTCGTTGAGCTTATGGCTGATGAACAGGATGCTCTTACCTTCCTTGGCAAGGTTGCGCATGATCTGCATCAGCTCATCAATTTCCTGCGGGGTAAGCACAGCGGTGGGTTCATCAAAAATGAGGATCTCGTTTTCACGGTAGAGCATTTTCAGGATCTCGGTACGCTGCTGCATTCCCACGGTGATATCCTGGATGAGCGCATCCGGGTCCACATGCAGACCGTAACGCTCGGAAAGCTCCACCACCTTCCTGCGGGCCTCCTTTTTCTGCAGAAAGCCGTATTTGCAGGGTTCCACACCCATAATGATATTATCGAGCACGCTGAAGCATTCCACCAGCTTGAAATGCTGATGCACCATGCCGATGCCCAGGGCATTCGCATCGTTGGGATCCTTGATGGAAACGACCCGGCCATCCTTCTTGATCACGCCCTCCTCCGGCTGATACAGGCCGAACAGCACGCTCATCAGCGTGCTCTTGCCCGCGCCGTTTTCGCCCAGAAGAGCGTGGATCTCGCCCTTGCGGAGCTGAAGGGTAATATTATCATTCGCAATGATTCCGGGGAAACGCTTGGTAATATTCAGCATTTCGATCGCGAACTCTTCGCTCAAAATATCACGTCCTTTCATTTCTTCCTGACAAATACGAACTACACAGAATAACAGATTGATTATACACGAAAGCCCGCCTGTTTTCAATCGGGGAAACAGGGTTTTTCCGGCAAGAAGAGGCCCGAAAAAAGCCTTTGAATCATAAAAAGCGCCCGCGGATCTCTCCGCGGGCAGCCTTTGCATTTCTTACTTGATGTTGCCGTATTCGTTGACAGCGGCCACAGTCGCCAGGGAGGCGGCGGTCACAGTGGTGTCATTGCTCACGGTCACGTTGCCGGCGAACATATCGGCCACCAGGGCAGCGTAATCGGCAGCGGTGAACTGGCCATCCACAAACTGAGTGGTCTCGGGGATCTGCACATAGTTGGCAGCGGGATCAGCGGAAACGAGGCCCAGGTTGTCGACCTTGCCGCCTTCGAATTCGCCGGCCTGCACCTTGGCAAGCATGGTGTTCACGGTGGCAGCCAGACCCTTCATAGCAGAGGTCACGGTCATGCCTTCGCCGTACATACCGTTGATGGTGAAGCTCTGGTCAACGTCCACGCCGATGACCTTGCCGCCAACCTTGGCAGCAGCTTCGCCGGCAGAAGTGAAGATGCCGCCGCCGCAGGCGAAGACGACTTCCACACCCAGAGTCTGATACCAGGTATCCATGTAAGCAGTGATGTCGGCATCACCGAAGAACTGGTTGCCGTACACATATTCAACAGTCACGTCGGTCTTGCCATCGGCAGCGGCAGCAGCGTCAGCGCCCTGCACGAAGCCATAGCCGTAACGGACCACAGCGGGAACCGCCATGCCGCCCAGGAAGCCCAGATGCTTGTAGCCCAGCTTCACAGCAGCGTAGCCGGCCATGTAGCCGCACAGTTCTTCCTGATACACAGCGCAGTAGAGGTTGGCAGGAACGGTGTCCAGGGTGAGGTCGCCGGCACTCACGTCCAGGCCGATGAAGATGATATCTTCGTAATCGTTCACGGTCGCGGAGATCGCGCCGCCAAAGGCGTAACCGGGCATCACGAGCACGTTGAAGCCATCGTTGATCGCCAGTTCGATGGAGGCGATACGCTCGGCATCGCTGTCACCGGCGGGCTTATAATAGGTGAACTTCACGTTGTTGGCTTCGCAGTAGGCCTTGCAGGCTTCATAGGTGGTCTGGTTGAAGGACTGGTCGGTGATATCACCGTAGTCGGTGATCATGGCGACGGCCAGAGTTTCTTCGGCGGAAGCGACGGCGACCAGGGACAGGGCCATCACAGCAGCCAGGATCAGAGCAAGAAACTTTTTCATGGATTCATCCTCCTCTTGTTTTATTGGCGAAAAAACACCAATTACCAGGTCATTGTAGCAAACCGGCCGCTCATTTTCAAGTACCGGCCGGGACTATTTTGAAAATTTTAACAATAACAGAACGTTTTCACAGAATCCTGCAAGATCGTGAATGGTGCAATCAACTGAAATGGCATTTTTCTCCCTCCCCGGCTTCCGGCGGAAGACGGCGCTTCATGAAGCGATTGAGCACTGAAAACACCGTGAGCAGCACCGTGGTAAGCAAAATGGCGCTCATGCCGCCGGTGAAGCCGAAGCGGTCAGCCAGAGAGCCCACCACCGTAGGCATCAGGATGGCTCCGGCAGAGCCAAAGGCCAGAAGGAAGCTGGTGGCAAGCGGATAACAGTTTGTGAATACCGCGGCGTCGCTGTAGATCATAGGGCAGATGCCCGCCATCATCAGGCCCAGGCCCGCCACCGCGAAGCTCACCAGCGTGACCGTGCTTCCTGAAAGCATGAGGAAAAAGAACAAAACCACTCCGAAGGAGGAAAACATCATGAGCGTGCGCTGGCTCACCGTGCGGGAAAGGCGGGCACAGATGAGACGGCCCACCAGGATCACCGCCCAAAGGAGGGTGGCCATCATCTGACTGTAGGTATTCAACCGATCGGTGATCAGGACCCCGTTTTCGGTGAAAGCATGCAGAAGCTCCGGCTTATTTTGAATATAGGTGACCAGCCAGCCGTTGATCGCATACTCGGAGCACAGATAGCAGAACATCATGGCCATCAGGATCAGAAAAGAGGGATTTTTGAGGAACGCTGCGGAACGGTTCCTCCGATCCTTCCGGTCGGGCCTGTCCTCCTCCATGCGCATCCTTGCAAAATTGGAAAAGCTGATCAGCCCAAAGCAGATCACCGGAACCAGCCCCACTCTCCAGCTCATGTTTTTCTGCAGGAGAAGAAAGATCTGCGGAGAAAGGATCGCACCCACCGCAAAGCAGCTGTGCAGGGCGTTGGAGGCCACAGGGCTGCCATCGGTGACCCGGTTGACCGTGCGGGAATTGAAATTGGTAACGCTGCCCCGGCCCATGCCGATCAAAAGAAACGCAGCAAGCAGCCACAGGGGGCTGCCGGAAAGCATCGTCATCGCAAGGCCGATATAAGCCAGAATGGAAAGGGTCATGATGGAACGCTTTTCACCCAGATACAGCGGCACCAGACCGGAAATGAACCCGGCGATCAGATTGCCCGCGGAATGAGCGGAAAGCAGCATGCCGCTGAAAGTGTCGGTGAGGTTCCAGGCATTTTTCAGGTCCGGCATCACGGAACCGATCACCAGGGTGAGACTGCCATTACAGAAAAATGCGAAAAAGCAGGTGAACAGAATGCTTTTCCTGCGTTTCTCCAGCTTTTTAATAAATTCAAACAACCAAATCGCCTCCTCAGCGTTTTTCGGTCATCTGGTCTGAGCCGCATAAACAGCAAGCAGAGGGGGCACCACATCTTTTTTGCGGGAAGCCTGCGGCGTAAACACGATGCGCCCGTCCTGCCCGGCGGAGAAAGCCTGAAGAGCCATTTGCTCCGCTCCAGGGCCAAAGGAGAGCAGCACGGTCTGATCCTCCGCCGGGAAAACCAGCATGGCGTAAAGATGCTCCACATTCAAAGCGGGAAATGCTTCTTCCATCATCTCAAGGACCCGTTCGCAGGGGTCCTTCCCCTTCGCAAAATCAGCATACAGGCAGGCAATTCCCACATTTGTGCCGCTCATATCATATTCCTTGTAGTCGGAAAGCAAAATCTCCCGATCCGTCATGCCGTAATAAGAACGGGCGGCTTCGTCCATCTGAGTAAACCAGGAATCCTGATCCCGGATCCCGGCAAGCGGGAGCAGCGCCTTCAGCGCCTGCCGGTCCGCCTCGGAAACGGTGGTGGAGGTGAGATTCCGGGTGTCGGAAAGGATGGCTGAAACAAGCAGGCCCGCCGTGCTCTTATCCGGCTGAACGCCGTATTCCAGATAGGAAAGATACACGATCGTGGCCGTAGCCCCCACCGGCATCACCTTCATGTGAAGCGGCGACAGAGTGGTCACATCCCCCAGGCTGTGATGATCCAGGATCTCCAGAATATTCGCCCGGTCGGCCCCGTCGGGCGCCTGGGTGAGGGCGGAATGATCCACCAATATCAAATCGCAGTTTTCCGCGTTTTCCAGCAGAGACGGGACCGGCACCCCGAAGGTATCCAGCACCAGACGGGTCTCGTTGTTGATCTTTCCCGTAACAGCCGGTTCACAGTTTTCACCCATCAGCTGCCTCAGCCGGGCATAGGCCACCGCGGAAGCCACCGTGTCGGTATCCGGGCTTTTATGCCCTGTGACAAAGCATTTTTCGCTGTCGGGAAGGCCCTTAAGCGCACTGATCGCCAAAGTGCGGCCCGCGTCGCGGTCGGAAAGTAATTGGACATACAGTACGGTCAGCACACACGCCGCAGCCAGAAAAAGTGCGGCGGCAGCTATGAGGATATGGGAAGTAGTACGTTTCTGATCTTTCATTTCCTGCTCCTTTGAACCAAATCGTCTGTGCTATTATACCACGAAAGCCCGGTGTGCGTCCATCCTTAAACAAAGCTCACGGTATTCTATAAAAGCGGATTAAATTAAGGGATGGATCCCATCGCCTACCGCAAGGCCGCCATTGACGCGGTTCGGCAATTGAGCGTGGACGTCGGCATTCCCACAAAACTGGACAAGCCGAAGGAAGAGGACCTGCCCTTCCTTTGCCAGAGCGCCGCGGCCGACGCCTGCACCCCCGGAAACCCCCGTCCCGCATCGCTGGAACAGTTTGAAGAAATGTTCCGGAAGCGGATGTAATACCAAAAAAGATCGGATCCGCGCTTCAGTACGGACCCGATCTTTTTTAGTTTTATAAGCAAGCTTATCCCTTGATACCCGTGGATGCGATGCCCTCCACCAGCGATTTCTGGAAAATGAGGAAAATGATGGTGGCAGGCACGATGGAAAGCGTGGACATAGCCAGAGTGGAGCCGATATCCGAACCGGATCCCGGGTCATTGAACAGCTTGAGCGCCATGGAGATGGGGCGCATGTTGGCACGGTTCACATACAGCAGAGCGGACAGATAATCATCCCAGCGCCAGATAAAGGAGAAAATAGCCGAGGTGATCAGCGCGGGCACGATCAGGGGCAGTACCACACGGAAGAAGATGCCGTAATAGGAGCAGCCGTCGATCTTCGCGGCTTCATCCAGCGATTTGGGAATGCCGCCGATAAAGTTCATGATCAGATATACGAAGAAGCCCTGAATGGCGAAGAAATAGGGCAGGATCATCGGAAAGTAAGTGCCCACCCAGTTAAGATGGCGATACCACATGAACTGGGGGATCATCAGGATCTGCGCAGGAAGCATCATCGTGGACAGAACGAGCACAAAGATCACACCGCGCATTTTAAACTTCAGCCGCTGCAGCGCAAACGCCACAAAGGACGAGGAGATCAGCGTGCCGAAGGTGGAAACGATGGAAATAAAGAACGAATTGGCAAAGAATGTTGCAAAGCTGTAGCCCATGAAGCCTTTCCAGCCCTGCCTGTAGTTTGCGAGGGTCCACGTGGTGGGAATGATCTGATTCGCGGTCTTCAGGATCGTTTCGGTAGGCTTGAAGGAGGACAGCACCATCCACAAAAGCGGATAGATCATGACCAGCGCACCGGCGATCACGAGAACATGATAGATCACTTCTTTGATACGGCTTTTACCAACCATGCTCAGCTATCTCCTTTCTTATTCTTCATACACCCATTTGCTGCGGGACCAGAAAAGCAGAGCGGTCACACAGGTGATGAGCACCAGCATAATCCACGCAAGAGCGGAGGAATAACCCATCTGGCTCTTACCCTGAGAGGGGAAGGCCTTATTATACTGATATACCGTGTAAAACAAAGTGGAATTGCGGGGCTTGCCGTCAGTGATCAGCTTGCACTGAGTAAACGCCAGGAAGGAGTTGATCGTTTGCTGCACCAGGTTGAAAAATACTGTGGGGGTCAAAAGCGGCAGCGTCACCTTCCAGAAATTCTGCCAGCCATTCGCTCCGTCCACATGCGCGGCTTCATAAAGTTCCCTCGGAATCTGCTTGAGCGCAGAAAGGAAGATCAGCATGGAAGAACCAAACTGCCACACCGTGAGGGTGATCAGCACCCAGATGGCCGGGCCCTCGCTGAACCAGTTGTAGCCCTTCAGGAAAGGCAGTATGCCGCCCAGAAGCGAGTTGATCGTGCCGTTGGGTTCAAACATGCGGCGCCACAGAATGGCCA
>JAZLIA010000047.1:0-15730 GCA_045617125.1 Clostridia bacterium
GCAAACACGCCGACAATATCCTTATCGGTTATATCCCGTTCAAGGTGGGTGCGGTTATCGCCGCAAATAACATAGCCGGATTTAGTTACCTGAACAATGCGGTGCATTGTATAGTGTCCGTCCCGTCTATATACGGGAATATCATATTTTTTAAGCGGAAACACAGGCTTTCGTACCACAATTTTATCGCCCGTTTTAATCATAGGAGCCATACTGTTGCCCTCTGTGGTAGTCATATAAAAGCCGTGTTCTGCAAGGCATTTTTCTATTCCTTTCACCCGATAATCACCTCATACGCCGTTTTTGCGGCTGACAAGTCCATATTGCACCTTATCACATAAAATTCCGCCGTTTTTAAGAGCATATCCGCCATTTTCAAAGTTTGTATCATATATTTTCCGTTATCGGTATAGATATACGAAAACAGCTTTGTCAAGGCTTCGCTTGCCGTTATTTTAATACATTTAATACATTCGTTTTTCTCGCTCCGTTCTATAAAGCATATTTTTTTAAGGGGAGTACACTTGTTTGTCTGCTCGCCCTCTTTACCTGCCCACGGCGTACCGTAGGCATAAGCCTGACCGCCCGAAAAACGCACAAGCGGTTTATCGCCGTTAATGACGGTTAGTTTATCTTTCAAAAGCTCTTTCCAAAGTGAAGCGTGAGTTGACTTGCCGACACCGCTTTTTGCAAAAAAGCCTATGCCTGTATTATCCGTTTCAAGTATAACACCGTGCATTAAAAAGCCGTCATATTCAAACATCTTCACGGCGATTTTGCGATATATTGCAAGGCTTTCGAGATAACCGTTCGGATAGCTTGCGGTCTGTTCCGCCGCAATTTCATCATCTGTCGCTTCGATTACAAGCTCCGGTGCTAAAACAGCCGGGACAATATAATCCCGGCACATAAGCTCAACATATTCATATTTATTTTTTATGCAGACATTCAAATCCGCTATTCTTATATAAAACATATTATTCTTCCAGTGCACCGATCTTTTTCAATACTTCAATCGTACTGTCAACCGAATTCTCAAGCTCGTCCCGCTTGGCGTCATATTCCTTTGCCAACGTATCAATAACATTTTCTTTTGTTGTTTCTTCCTGCAAGCATTCAATAATAAATTTTGCGGTATCGTTGATACGCACAACGCCGCTGAAAGCTCCATTCGTTGGAACAAGCAAAGCTTCATCCGCAATTTGCGATATAATAAAACCGTCTTTGATTTTCATAAGACAATATAACCTCCTTATTTTAATAGGATTAACACAGCGGCGGTCGAAACGACCGCCACTGCGTAGATGGTGAGTTTACACGAATCCAGGATTGCAAGTCTGTTCTATTCCTGCGCATGAATCTTCAGTACCGCCACCAGTCGTGTCCCAAGTACATGTTCCGCTTGTTACGATAACATCCTGAGCATTGAACTCAACGACTTCCAATTTTGCCGGTTCAAATTTTTTCACAATCTTCACCTCCTTCTGCAAAAATTTTATGATAAACTGTTTTCGCAGTTATCAACAGTTATCTTCGTCCGTTTTTTCTTCAGACGATTCCGTGGGATATAATGTATTTTTCATTTTCCCTTTTACTCCGGACAATAGATTTTTACGAATATAATCTGTGCAATTTGACGCAGTATCACATCTTTTGAGGCGTATACATTCCGGATAATAAAAGCAGTCAGTGCATACTTCCTCCGGCGGAAAACATTCCTTAAACGATTTTCGCTCTTTTGCATCGACAAGGTTGTCCCAAATATCTCCGATATAATCAGAATCGGTATAATGCTCGCAAGCACCGAGTTTTCCATTCGGCAAGACCGTTACGGAGGTATCGCTGTCCGCCTGACAGCGATTCAATCTCAAACGATTGGACACATAGTTTTTAGACTGCAGGCAATACCTTTGAATCAGTTCGTCCAAAGCTTTCGATTTTTCATAAACTTCGGCGTATTCCTTATCCGATTTTTCCATAATCTGATAAATCAGCATGGAATATACCCTTAAATATTTGTTTGTGCCGAAACGCCGGTAAAGCTGATGAACAAGCGCAATAAGGTCATCGGCGTTGACCGTACTGACATTCAAACGAATTTGAACATATATTTCATTTTCAAGACACTTTTTGATGTTTCCAAGCACAGTTTCAAACGGATTTGTATCATCATAAATATAATTTTTTGTTTGATTATATATTTTTTCCGTTCCGTCCAGCGTAATCTGCACCATTTGCAGATTCCACATTTTTTTTGCTCTGCTGATGATCTCATCATCAAGAAGATAACCGTTTGTAGTCATATGAGAAGTGAAAGTTATATTTTTCTCTTTTAGCGCTTTTGAAATAATGTCTATCGCTTTTGTATTATATAATGGTTCGCCGCCGAACCAAGCTAAATTTACAGGTTTTCCGCCGCAATGCTCCGCAATAAACTCCGCGGTTTTCAGTGCCGTTTCCTCGTTCATCGGATAACGCTTTGCATCTTTTTCAAAGCAATAAAAACATCTCGCATTGCAATCTGTGGTCGTGAAGATAGTATAGCTTGTGATATGCTCCGATTTCTTCTGCATAGCACGCAAGGTAAACCGAATTTGGTCAACAAGCTTCATATCGTTTGTTTCCTCCGGCACGATGAACCATTTTTCATAAAGCTCCGGCAAATCAAACAAACGGGAATATTCCTCTTTGGAAAGGAGCATCATTTCCCGCGTGAGGGTATGGAAAAGCAACACGTCGTCCTCTGCCGCTTCGGATACGACATAATGCATCAGGCGATAGTTTTCGCCCGTTTTCGCTTTCCCGAGAAGTTTAATAACATTATCCGCTGCGGGAATAATCGTCTTCATAGATTTTGTCCCTTTCCGTTCCCTATAAATAGGACCGCAACAACGCTTGATTTTAAACGTAAAAAAGAGACCATTCTATTCTTGGACACAGTTCGACTGTGCGGATAAATAAAATCGTCTCTTAAAATGCATGAATATTTTTTCTGAAGGTAATGACAAAAGAACGCAGTTCGGCTACGCTTGCTTGCTTGCTTGCTTGCTTGCTTGCTTGCTTGCTTGCTTGCTTGCTTGCTAAAAGTCTGCCCGTCTGCGTCACGCCTGTCAACTCCTTTTTTGTAAATTTTTTGTATTTCATGTTAGGAGTGACCCGAAAAAGGGTACACTTACCCCGCAATATAAATACATGATTTATTATAGCACATCGTCTCGCAAAAGCCAAGACTTTTTGTAAATTTTATATTACACATTGTGACACTTCTGTAACTTTTTGCTCTTACATCAGAAAGTCCGGCATAAACAGTTCGTGATTATTATAATATACTTGTTGTGCTTCCCGCCGGATGCTTTCGTTGTCGCACTGCAGCAGAGCCTCAAACAAATAGGTCTGCTCATCTATTTCTATAAGATACTTCGTTCGGTTTGTCTTCAAATAGGTTGCGGCCTCTCTGGTAAATCCGTTTTTCTGAAGCCATATTATCAGCGGGTCAGTCGTACCATATTCGACAAACTCATTTTTCTTCAATTCTGCGCGATGCCGGGGAATTGCTTTCGCATGGGGCTGACGGCCTTGTGTTTGGGTTTCTTTTTAGCGACGGCACAGTGAACGAGGAACGGGTGAAGCGCCTTGTGGAGCTTGCGGGAGAAAGGGACACGGTGTTCAGCCGGGCGATCGATGTGACACCGGATTGGAAACATGCCCTGGATGCCCTGATCCGAAACGGAGTAAAGCGGGTGCTTACAAGCGGGCAGAGAAGGGATGCTTTTTCGGGAAGAAACGTGATACGTGAGATGATCGCTTTTGCCGGAAACAGCATCCGCATTCTGCCGGGATGCGGGATAAGGGAAGAAAACGTGCGTGAATTGATCAGCGCCACCGGGGCGCGGGAAATCCACCTGAGCGGGAAGCACATCGGGGTTGCTGATTTTTCCGCCTGCTCAAATCCCGAGGTGCGCTTTGGTCTTCCCGGAATTAAGGAGGACCGGTATGACGTGATCGACCCGGAATATTTTGTTCGGGTGCGTGCCCGAGCGGAAGGAATGGAGGAAACAGCGTGTTTCGATTGATCGGTACATGGCGCATGAGCCTGGAGGGCATCCGGGAGGCTGCCGGGATGCTTTTGAAGGGCGGAAAGGCGGATGACGCGGTGACCTACGCGGTAAGACGCGTGGAGGATGAGCCTGGCTTCACTTCAGTGGGCTATGGCGGGCTGCCCGCCCGGGACGGGCATGTTTACTGCGATGCCTCGTTTATGGATGGCGAAAGCCTGCGGTTGGGCGCGATCCTTTCGGCGGAAGGAATACGCAACCCGGTGGATGCGGCGCGGCTCCTATGCGGAAGAAGCACCAACTGTGTGCTGGCTGGGAGGGGAGCGGAGCAGTTTGCGATCAACAGCGGCCTTCCCATGCGGGATATGCACACAGAACAGAGCCTGCAGCGCTGGCAGGAGGAAGCATCCCTGATGAAAAACACGTCTCCGCTTCAGGCCTACCGCGGTCATGACACCGTGTGCGTGCTGGGAATGGATGCTTCGGGCCGCATGGTGAGCGCCGCTTCCACCTCCGGCCTGTTCATGAAGGAGCCCGGCAGGGTGGGGGATTCGCCCCTTGTTGGTTCGGGCTTTTACTGTGATGCCCGCTACGGCGCGGCGGCTGCGACGGGCCTGGGTGAAGATATCATGCGTTCCTGTCTTTCCTTTTCCATCGTTTCCGATATGCGCAGGGGAATGAGCCCTGCCCTTGCCTGTGCCCGGGCGGTGAATGAACTGAAACGGGACAAGGAGGAAAGGGGCGAATATGACAGCTCCTTCAGCGTGATCGCTCTTGCCCCGGACGGCTCCTTCGGGGCTGCCACCACGCTTCCTGTGTTTCCCTTTGCCCTGGCGACAGAGCAGGGCACCTGGCTTTTTGGCTGCCGTCCGCAGGAGGACGGGAGCATGAAGCTGCTGCCTGAAACGGAAAATGCCCTGGAAGGGGAACCCTGACGTGGAGGGGAAACCTTGTTTCCCCAAAAAAAGAAAAGACGGGAGGAGCTGCGTATGCTTTCCTTCCCGCATGAAATATTCGTTTGATCGTTCTTCATTTTTCAGCGCGGCACATTTCCTGCCGCGCTCTTTCCTTTTCAAGCCGTTCCCGGGCTTCTCTGGAAAAACGGCATCCGCAGTAGGGCTGGCGGTAAAGGTGATATTCCCTGCTGAGCTGAATGGAACGAAGATACCCGTTTTTCTTTTTGAAATCGCTGGTAAGATACTTTACGCCGTATTCCTCCTCAAGAAGGCTTCCTATGGCGTTCAGCTTTGCCGCGTTTTTGTAGGGGCTTACGGAAAGACTGGTGCAGAAGTAATCATATCCGCCTTCCTTTGCAGCCTGTGCGGCATCGCGCAAACGAAGCTCATAGCATTTTTCGCACCGCGCACCGCCCTCGGGCAGCTGTTCCAGGCCTGAAGCGATTTGCAGGAAGGGGGCTTCATCCCATTCGGGAATTTCGGCTTTCACAGCCTTTGCTGTTTGAAACTCCTTCAGGAGACGCAGCAGCTCCTCTGCTCGGTAGTCATATTCCTCCTTGGGGGAAATGTTGGGGTTGTAGTAGCGCACCGTGATGTCAAAATAGGGGCACAGCCTTTCCAGCACCGCGCTGGAACAGGGAGCACAGCACACATGCAAAAGCAGCCGGAGGCGGGAGGAAAGGGATAAAAGTACCTGGTCCAGTTCATCCTGTTTCATCTTTGTACGCTTTCGTATTCGTTCAGTCATTTTCAAGCCTGTGCAGGACCGAGCGGGAAATTTTGGAAAGGTTTTCCGCGCAGGTCATGCTCATGGTGTAGCGAAGGTCCCGGGTGATTTCGTTTATTTTCCCGGTCACCCCCGCGGCTCCCTTTTCGCGGAGGGGCTGCATCAGGGGCCTTCCAACACAGCAGGCGGCGGCTCCAAACGCCATGCAGCGGTAGATATCCTGGCCGTTTTGCAGGCTGCAATCCACAAACACGGGCAGGGTGCCGCCCACGGTTTTTACGATCTCAGGCAGCATGTAAAGGGGAGGAACGGTACAATCCATGCGCCCGTTGTGGTGGCTTACCACGATCCCGCCGGCTCCTGCCCGAACACACTGCGCGGCATCCTCCGTGGAAAGCACGCCTTTTACAATAAAGGGCAAGTGGGTGGAGGCACAAAGGTCGCGCAATTCTTTCAGGGTGATCGGAGAGATCTCCATTTCATCCACCCGGTCATACACGCTTTCCCGGTTGAAGGCATGGTCGATATCGATGCCCACGGCCAGGGCACCATGCTGCTCCGCATGGCGGATGCGGGCATAAATGCTTTCGCGGTCCCGGTAGGTCTTGATGATCTTGATCACCTGTGCGCCGGTGTCCAGCATGCGCGCCAGCTCGTCAGGCTTTCCCATTCCACTGAAGCATACGGCTCCGGCATCCCGGGCCCCCTGAGCGTATTCGGTCATGCCGTCCCGCCCCGCATCCAGAGAACAGAAGCGGTTGAGATGGGAGAGGGCCCCGGTCATGACCGGGGTGGAAAAGTGATGGCCGAACAGGTCCATTCCCGTGTCCGCGGCAGTGGAGCCGATGTGCCTTACTTCAAAAAGCCAGCTGTCGAGATAGCGGCGGTTGATCTGATCGGAACTGATCATTCTTTCCATATTAATACCTCACTTGAAAATCAGCTTTTCTTTTTCTGCCAGTGAGCGGAGATAGCGGGTGGAATACACATAATCCTCATGCGTGCTGAGATGCTCGGTGAACAGGGGAATATCCTCTCCCAGCTGATCCGCCAGATGCAATACCAGTGAAAGCGGCAGGCTGCCCTTGCTCACCGGCACCTCGCTTACCGCAAAGGGAAGCACGGAATCGGATATCAGGCAATCCTTGATGTGGATGCTCACGATACTTTTGCCCAGCTTTTCAAAGCAGTCCCGTATCAGGATATCCGGGTGAAGATAGCGTTCCAGGGAGTTTACCATGTTGCAGAAATCCAGATGTACCCGGAAGGCTTCCCGATCGACCTCCCTGATCAGGGCCAGGTAATCCTCCGGGCTGTCCGGCGTCATCCAGGGCATGGGTTCCAGAGAATAGGAGGTGTGGGTGGGCTTCACCGCATCCAGGATCTGTTGAGTGAGGTGAACGACCCGTTCCCGGGTTCTTTGAGAATAATTATCGGGATGGAAGCCGTCCCACACCTTCCCGCAGGAGCCGCTGATGTTTACGCAGCAGTTGGCTCCCACTTTTTCAGCCAGCTCCAGCTGACGTATCGAATACTGCAAATATTCTTCCTGCTTAGAAATATCCTCGTCCAGAAGGTTTTTCCAGATGCCCACTTCGCCGATCAGGATGTTTTCATCCTGAAGACGTGCTGTAAGCTCCTTTATCAGGGCTTCAGGCGCGCTGCTGTCCACCGGGAACACCACTGCGCTGTATCCCATTTCCTTCACAAGCTGCATATATTCCCCGGCTGTTTTCCAGGGCTTCATGATGGCACCGCCGATACGCATTTTCTGTACCTCCCCAAATCGATCTCTTTGTGTGTAAATGTATCACAAGGGGCATCATTCGTCAATCGGCTGCGGGAAGGATGAACGGTAAATACAGTCAGGATAATCGTATAAATTGGTTTTTCCGGGCAGGCAGCGGGGGAAAGTCTTTCTGCGACTTTCAGAAAAATCAGAGAGCGGATTTGGAAATACAATAAAAAAACCAATTTACCTATTGCAATTCTTTCAAAACAGTGTATAATTATACATGTAATCACACGAAAGGAGGTCATTCTAATGCATAATTATTGCATTTGCGTATTCTCTGATCGACGATGGCGGTGTGCTTTCCGATGATCCCGGTTTATAATGACTGACCTTATTGATCAAAAAATGATGGAGGAAAATAAAATGAAAAAGCTGCTTGTTGTTATGATCGCGATGGTGATGGTACTCGGTATGGTCTCCTTTGCTCAGGCGGATACGCTCAGTGATATTCAGGCAAAGGGCACCCTGGTGGTGGGCGCCAATGTTCTGTTCCCTCCCTATGAATTCTATTGGACCAATCCTGAAACGGGCGAAGAAGAATATGCCGGTTTCGATATGGCGCTGGCCAAGGGTGTTGCCGAGCAGATCGGTGTGGAACTGGTCATTGCCGATCAGGATTTTGCCGGGCTTGTGACCGCCCTTTCGGTGGGTGAGCTGGATATGGTCATCAGCGGCATCGCCATCCGGGATGACCGGAAGGAAGTGGTGGATTTCTCCGATCCGTACTATAACGGAACACAGATCATGCTGGTGCGTGCCGCGGATTATGATGTGCTCACCAAGGTGGAGGATCTGAACGGCAAGGGTGTGGGCGCCCAGACCGGCAGTCTTCAGGCGGGCATTTTGGAAGAACAGTTTTCCAATGCCAATGGTGTGACCATGGATAAGATCCCGCTGATGATCCTGGACCTGATGAACGGCGAATTGGACGGCTTGCTCCTTACCGATACAGTGGCGAAGCAGTACATGGCTGTATATCCCGGCATGTTCGTGATCAGTCAGGTGCCCGTTGTGTATGATAATACCGCCGGTGTCGGCATCGCGGTGCAAAAGGGCGACAACGAAAGCCTGCTGAAGCTGCTCAACGATTATATCGCTGCCATCAAGGCCGATGGCACCTTCGACGCCTGGGAGCAGGAAGCGATGGACAAGAGCGCCGGTCTGGTGGAAACCGCTGAATGATCCCGCGCCCTTGAGGATATTGGAAAGGCCTCTTCCCATGGCGGGGAGGTCTTTCCCCTGTCATATACCATTTGCAGAAAGGAAATCTGATGATTAGTCTGGAGAAAATTTGGGAGATCCTGACGACCAAATTCGGCACCTTCATGATGGGCGCCGGGGTCACGCTGAAGCTCAGCGCCTATACCGTGCTGATCGGTTTTTTGCTGGGGCTGCTGGTGGCGGTGTTCAGGAATAACAGGATCGCGCCCCTTCGCTGGCTGATGAACGCCTATGTGGCCTTTATCCGCGGAACGCCATTGCTTGTGCAGGTGCTTTTGATCGTTTATGGCTTGCCTCAGCTGGGACTGAACCGGATCGGCGCGTATAAAATGTCCAAATTCGATATGTGTCTGATCGCCCTGGGCATCAACAGCGGCGCATATATGGCGGAGATCATCCGCGCGGGCCTGCAAAGTGTGGATCATGGGCAGGCGGAAGCGGCGGACAGCCTGGGCATGAGCGGGTTTCAGAAGCTGCTGTATATCATTTTGCCTCAGGCGATCAAGGTGATCCTGCCGACCATGGGAAATGAATTTGTTGCCATCATCAAGGAATCCTCCGTTCTGTACAGTGTGGGCGTGTATGAGCTGACATATCAGGCCAATAAGCTGGCCAGCGTGAATTACCGCTATCTGGAAACCATGCTGGATGCCGCGCTGATCTATTTTGTTCTTACTTATGTGGCTACCAAGCTTTTGAATCTGTTGGAATGGAGGATGCGGCGCAGTGAGCGAAAAGCAGTGTGATATTTTTGATTCCGGCAGCCAGGAGCAGGTACTCATTCAGGTAAGAGACCTGAAAAAGAGCTTCGGGAAGCTGAACGTGCTCAAGGGCATTAACATGAATGTGCATAAAGGGGATGTGCTGGTCATTATCGGTCCCAGCGGAAGCGGAAAAAGTACTTTGCTTCGCAGCCTGAACCTGCTGGACCCGCCCACTGGCGGAAGCCTCATGTTTGAAGGCAGGGAATTGACGCACACCTCCAAAAAAGAGCTTTGCGCTGCCCGTCGGCATATAGGCATGGTGTTTCAGCAGTTCAATTTGTTTCCTCATCTGAAGGTGAAGGACAACGTGACCATCTCTCTGAGGAAGGTGCTGCGGTGCGGCAGGGAGGAAGCGGAGCAGAAGGCGAAAAAGCTGCTGGAACGCGTGGGACTCGGGGATAAATGGGATGTGTATCCCGACAGCCTCAGCGGCGGGCAGAAGCAGCGCGTGGCCATCATGCGCGCTTTGGCGATGGACCCGGATGTGATCCTCTTTGACGTGCCCACCAGTGCACTGGATCCGGAAATGGTGGGAGAGGTGCTGGATGTGATGAAGTCTCTGGCTGCCAGCGGCATGACCATGCTGGTAGTCACCCATGAAATGCGCTTTGCCCGGGAGGTCGGAGATTATATCCTCTTTATTGATGACGGGCAGATCATGGAGCATGGCACCCCGGAGGAGATATTCGATCATCCTCAGAATCCCCGCACACAGGATTTTCTTTCCAAGGTGCTTCAATAAATATGATCAGGGGATCCGGGACGGGTCCCCTTCTTTGCAGGAGGCGTTATGATGTTCATCGATCCCTATGAATCCCTGAAAGCGTATGTGAATCAGCCCAGCGGCAGCCTGGACCAGAAGGATGTGACGAAGGTTGCCATGATGTTCAAGGAGGATTTTGAAAGCCTGGGCTTTCAAACACAGATATATGAGGGGAAAAAGTATGGCCCGCGCCTTATCTGCACCATTGGTACAGGTGATAAAAACCTGATGCTGATGGGGCATATGGACACCGTTTTTCCACATGACCTGTCTGTTCCCTATACTGAAACGGAGGATGGGCGTATCCTTGGAAGCGGTGTAACAGACATGAAGGGCGGTGTGGTGGTGATGCTTTATGCTCTGCGTGAAGCGCTGCCGCAGATCGACCTTAAGAAATACAGGCTCACCGTGGTGCTCAATGCGGATGAAGAGGTCGGTAGCCCGGAAAGTCATGATATGATCCTGGAAAATGCCGGGAAAGCGTTTGCCGCGTTGAGCTTTGAACCCGCAGGCGCAGACGGGCGCATGACCTGTGCCCGCAAGGGCGTGACCAGTGTGCTGATCCATTGCAGGGGAAAGGCAGGGCATGCGGGAGCGGAATATACCCATTGTGCCAGCGCCATACAGGCGCTCTGCGCCCAGATTACCGCATTGTATGCCCTGAGGGATGACGCACGGGAGATCAGCTTCAACGCCGGTCTTATCAGCGGCGGCACCGCCGAAAATGTGGTGGCCCCGGAAGCCCAATGCAAATGCGAATTCCGTTATTTTGATCAGAGCCTGCAAAAGGGGCTGATGCAGAAGATCAGTGAGATCGTTTCCCATGAGCCCGTTCCGGGAGTGGTAACGGATATCACCTTCGGTGCAAGCCATCCTGCGGTGGATGTGACCGAAAAGAGCATTGAGCTGTTCAGAATGGCTCAGAATATCGCCGCCCGGCAGGGCAGAACGCTCTATCATGAAAAGACCGGCGGGGCCGGAGATATCGCCATTGCGGGTCAGGCAGGCATCGGTGTGCTGGATGGCTTAGGACTGTATGGCGGCGGGGTGCATACCGTTCAGGAATTTGCTCTTCGGGAAAGCCTGCCAAACCAGATTCGTCTGGCAGCGGAAATGCTGAAACAGGTGTGCTGTTAAGACATAAACCCTAACTCGTATGCCGCGGCTTGACAAAAGCAGGTTTTTCCTGTAAGATGGTGCCATAACCTGAGACAGGGAAGAGTAATCGGCTTCTGCCCTCACAGAGAGCCGCCGGGGATGGAATGGCGGCAGGGCAAGGCCGGTGAATGGGCCCC
Source organism: Clostridia bacterium (assembly GCA_045617125.1). GTDB lineage: Bacteria > Bacillota > Clostridia > Christensenellales > Aristaeellaceae > ZC3RG03. Next base: position 11,577 of record JAZLIA010000047.1, read on the forward strand.
GGAGGGCACAGGCGAAAAGGTAGCCTGTGACGGGCAGCGGCCGTTATACCGCCCAAAGGGTCCTTTTCCGCAGGAAGAGGGCTGAAATTGAGTGGCACCGCGAAAACTTCGCCTCAAGCAGTAATGCTGAGGTGCTTTTTTATGCACAGGAAAGAAGGAGATCACCATGAGCGAACAGGTTCAGGAAAAGAAAAAAGTTGTGTTTTCGGGCATTCAGCCTTCCGGCAATATCACGCTGGGCAACTATATCGGCGCGCTTCGCAATTTTACCCATTTTGAGGATGCTGACTGCCTCTACTGCATGGCCGATCTGCACACCCTCACGGTGAGGCAGAACCCGGCGGAGCTGAGGAAGCGCACCGCTTCCCTGGCGGCGATCTATATTGCCTGCGGTCTGGACCCGGAAAAGAACATCATCTACTGTCAGAGCCATGTTCCGGCTCACGCAGAGCTTGCGTGGATCCTGAACTGCTACACCTACATGGGTGAGCTTCAGCGCATGACTCAGTTCAAGGATAAATCCGCCAAGCATGCTGACAATATCAACGCGGGTCTTTTCACTTATCCGGTTTTGATGGCCAGCGACATTCTTCTGTATCAAACCGATTATGTTCCTGTTGGGGTCGATCAGAAGCAGCATGTGGAGATCTGCCGGGATATCGCGCAGCGCTTCAACAGCATTTACGGCGATGTGTTCACCATTCCCGAGCCTGTCATTGCCAAAGCGGGCGCCAAGGTGATGAGCCTGGCGGAACCTACCAAGAAAATGAGCAAATCCGATCCGGACGACACCTATATCGCCGTTCTGGACAAGCCTGAGGATATCCGCCGCAAGCTCAAGCGGGCTGTGACTGACAGCGACGGCGAGATCCGCTATGATCCTGAAAACAAGCCCGGCGTGAGCAACCTGCTCACCATCCTTTCCGTGCTGGAAGGAAAAACGATGGAGGAGAGCGTAAAGGACCTGCAGGGCCTGGGTTACGGCGCACTGAAGGATGCTGTGACGGAAGCGGTACTGCGTGAGCTTGCTCCCATCCAGCAGAAATACAATGAGATCATGGCGGATAAGAGCTATCTTCCCGCGATATTGAAGAATAATGCGGAACGGGCCCAGTATCTGGCTTCGAAAACGCTGCGCAAGGTGTATAAGAAGGTGGGATTGTATCAGCTGTGATGCAGCCCTGAATGAAAGAACGGGACAAAGGAACGGAGGTTCGGCATGGAGTATTCTGTGGAGCGTGAGACCCATCTCTGGCTGCCGGAAGGAGAACCCAAAGCGGTCATCCAGATCATTCACGGCATGGCCGAGCATATCGGACGTTATGAGCAGACGGCGAAGGATCTGAATAGGGCAGGCTATGCTGTTGCCGGGATCAATCTGCGCGGTCATGGGCAAAATGCGGAACGGAAGGGTTGGTTTGCCGACAAAAATGGCTGGGGAAGGCTGCTGGAGGATCATCGGGAGCTGACGCTCAGCCTGCGGAAACGTTTTCCGGGAAAACCACTTGTGCTGCTCGGGCATTCCATGGGGTCCTTTCTGGCAAGAGAGTATGCGATCCGCTGGAAGGGCGACATGGATGCGCTGGTGCTTTCCGGCACCGGGCATTATGACAGAAAGCTTTGCGGAACGGGAAAATTGCTGGCAAGCGTGTCTCCCCGCAAAAGGCCGGCCCATTTGGTAAATAACATTGCCTTTAAGGGCAATAACCGGCCCTTTGTTCCGGCCCGCACCGGGTTTGAATGGTTATGCCGGGATGAAAAGGAAGTGGATGCCTATGTTGCATCGCCGCTTTGCGGCTTTGTGTTCACCGGCTCGGCTTTCCGGGACTTTTTCGGCGGCCTTGTCAAGCTGTGCGACACTTCGCGTCTTGAAAATATCCGCAAAGACTTGCCTGTGCTTTTCATTTCCGGCGACCGGGACCCGGTGGGGCAGATGGGAAAGGGCGTCAGGATCACTGAGGAGGAGTACAGGAATGCGGGGATCCGGAACGTGAAGGTGAACCTGTATCCCGGAGCGCGGCATGAGCTTTTCCATGAAACCAACCGGGATGAGGCGATCCGGGACCTGACCAGGTGGCTTGACCATTATTTTGCTTGAGGCTTGATAATATGATCGTTGGCGTAGGCATTGATCTGTGCGAGATCGGGCGGATGGAAACGCTGCTTCATGAGGAGCGTTTTCTCGCCCGTTGTTTTGCTCGGGAGGAACAGGAATATATTTTAAATCGGGGCCGTATGGCTTCAGCTTCCATGGCTGGCATTTTTGCGGCGAAGGAAGCGCTGGTGAAGGCATTGGGCACCGGCTTTATCGACACGCAGCTCAGTGATATACGGGTGGAACACGATGCGTACGGCGCTCCTTATTTTGATCTTACCGGCGGCATTGCGGTTCATGTTTCGCAAAGGGGCATCACCTCGCTGCATTTATCCATCACCCATGAAGGAAACATGGCTGCGGCTGTTGTGGTCGCGGAAAGGAATATATGAGCGTAAAGGTACTGACGAACGCGCAGATGCGGGAAACGGAGCAGCTGGCGATCAAGGCGGGCTATCCTTCTCTGCTGCTGATGGAGCACGCGGCATGCGCATTGACGGACGTGCTGGAGAAAGAATTGAAGGGATGCAAGGGAAAGCATGTTCTTTTCCTGTGCGGAAAGGGAAACAACGGCGGCGATGGCCTGGCTGCGGCTCGGCTTTTCAGAGACCGGGGCGGTGAACCGGTCGTTTTTTTGACCGAGGAAAGCTGCACAGATGACAGCAGAACAAATCTGCATTTGGCGCGTCTGATGGAAATTCCCGTTGTGACCGCAGCAGGGGGAGAACCGGAGGCGGAGCTTCAGCCTTTTTGGCCGCAGGGAGGCTGGGACGGCTTTGTGGATGCGCTGTATGGAACCGGCTTTTCCGGCTGCACCGATGAGCTTACGGAAAGGCTTACATTTCTGCCGCTTTATCAGGAACGTGCGGTGCCCGTGATCGCGGCGGATGTGCCCAGCGGCCTTCATGCCCTCACCGGGGAATGCTTTGGCTCCATGATGAAAGCAGACGTGACAGTCACCTTCCACGCAGTGAAGCCCGGGCTTGTGCTCACAAAGGAACGGGACCGCGTTGGCCGGGTCGCGGTGAAGAATATTGGCCTGGAGCATCTGGATGAGGAGATCGTGCCAAGAAATGAAAACGTGATCCTTGCGGAGGAAAACGACCTGCTTTTGCCGGAAAGAGGAAAAGTGTGCCACAAGGGCGATATGGGCAGGCTGCTCATCTATGCGGGAAAACCGGGCATGGCGGGGGCTGCGGCAATATGCGCACGGGCAGCGGTGAAGGCCGGCGCCGGGCTTACCACTTTGATGTGTCCGGAAGAAATGATCCCCATCCTGCAGACGCTGGTTCCTTGCGCGATGTGCAGAAGCACGGAGGAAGTGAAAAAGAATGCGCCTGCCTTTGACGTGCTCTGCCTGGGCTGCGGCCTTGGGCAGGAGGAAGAAAACTGGCAGAACATTCTGCAGATATGGGATGAGGAAAAGCCCTCCGTGTGGGATGCCGACGCGCTCAATTTGCTGGCCCGTCATCCTATGCGGTTGGGGGATCTTGCGGTGATCACGCCGCATATCGGCGAAGCCGCCCGGCTGCTGAATGAAAGCACGGAAGCGGTCTTTGCAGATCGCATCGGGGCAGCGGAACGGCTGCAGAAACGGTTTGGCTGCTCTGTGGTGCTCAAGAGCGATGTGACGGTAGTGAAGCGGGATGAGCAGACGGTGCTGATCGACTGTGCTTCGCCTGCCCTGGCAAAGGGCGGAAGCGGGGACGCGCTGTGCGGGATTCTTGGCGCACTGCTGGCCCAGAACGCTCCGGATCCTTATGTGAACGGGCCGCTCTGGCATGCATTGGCTTCCCGGGCAGGGGCAGAAAAATACGGTGTGGCGGAACTGACGGCGGAGGAGCTGATCCTTTGCCTGCATGACGCCGAAAAGCGATATATGAAGGCGTGATCATGAACTGAACCGGGAATAAGGAACGGGCGTATGAACAGAATCCCCAAAGGACATTCATGTTCATTACCGATCCGGATGAAACTCTGTGCGAGGGTCTCGGAAAGCCGGAGGGAAGCATGAACTGACCGGAACGGTTTTCGTTGAAATCCTGTTTTTCCTGTGCTA
>JAZLIA010000048.1:0-8685 GCA_045617125.1 Clostridia bacterium
TTACCGTTCCCGCATGCTGATTCCATTCATTTCCAATCGGTATGACCGGTGCTTGTCAGTTAATCTGGCAAGACAGGCGTCAGCATAAGTGTGGTCGTGAAACATATCAAACCATTTGCCTACCGGAAACTGTGACACAATGACCGTGGATTTTCTGCCGTCGCGGCCATCAATGACTTCAAAGAGGTTGCGACACTTATCAAGATCAAGTTCCATCAGCCCAAAGTCGTCAATGACAAGCAGATAGCCTTTAGATCTTCCAACGGTATCCCTATTGATTCATAACGGTCCATGATGAGTTCGGCAGTGCTGCCGCCAATCCTGTACCGCCTTTGAACCTCACGGAATCCGATTCCGTTTTCCCGGAGCTCGATAACCCCGAGAATTGTTGAATAACTTTGCATCGCTTTTGATGCTCCTTTCTGACTGATGACACAGTCTTGTCACCAGTATACAGAAAGGCGTTCCGTTTTGTCCGAAATGGCCGTTCCGTTTCTCCCGGAATTACTGTTCCGCTAATTCCGAAATGGCTGTTCCGTTCGGCCGAAATTTGCAGGAGAAGTCTCCTCCCTCCTGCTCATTCTGTCCAGAGGAATACATGAGCCCCGTAGAAAACCAGCTGATCACAGCGCGTGGGGCAGGGAGCTTTTCGCCTTTGCGCGCAGCAGATGAAAAGGAGCTGTGAAAAGAACCCTCCGTTCTTTTACAGCTCCTGTAAGCGATAAGGATGATGGTTTTTTATTGCTCAATGGCGGCGCTTACGGGCACATAGGCCATGTTGAGCGCGGCGGCAACATTTTTGTTGGTCACCTTTCCCTTGTAAACATTCAGGCCGTTGGCCAGGCCGGCATCCTTCTGCAAAGCCTTTTCCAGGCCCATATCCGCCATCATCAGGGCATAACGCAGTGTGCTGCTGGAAAGGGCAACGGTGCTGGTGTAGGGAACAGCGCCGGGCATGTTTCCCACGCAGTAATGCACGATGCCTTCTTCAATGAAAATGGGATCGTCATGCATGGTCACATGACTGCTTTCGCAGCAGCCGCCCTGGTCAATGGCGATATCCACGATCACGGCGCCTTTCTTCATCAGCTTCAGGTGCTCTCTGCGCACCAGCTTGGGAGTGGAGCCGCCGGGGGTCAGCACGGAGCCGATCACCAGATCCGCTTCGCTGAGGGCCTTGCGGATGTTGGCTTCTGTGGAATAGAGGGTGGTGACGGAAGCACCGAAAATATCCTCCAGATAGGCCAGACGGTTGGGGTTGATATCCAGCAGCGTCACCTGAGCGTCGATTCCAACAGCGGCCTTGGCGGCATAGGTTCCCGCAACGCCGCCGCCGATGATGACGATCTTTCCTCTTTCCACTCCGGGAACGCCGCCCAGCAGAATGCCGCGGCCGCCGAATTCCTTTTCGATGTATTTGGCCCCTTCCTGAATGGAGAGACGGCCGGCGATCTGACTCATGGGACGCAGGCAGGGAAGGTTGCCCTCAGAGTCGGTAATGGTTTCGTAGGCTACAGCGCGGATGTTCTTTTTCAGCAGCACTTTTGCAAGGGTGGGGTTGGGAGCCAGGTGAAGGTAGGTAAACAGGATCTGATTGTTTTTGAGAAGGTCGTATTCGCACTCTTCCGGCTCCTTCACCTTGATGATCATATCGCTTTGGGCGAATATTTCTTTGGCCTCCTTCAGGATCTGAGCGCCGGAGCTGATATAATCGCTGTCTTCAAAGCCTGCGCCGGAACCTGCGCCGGTCTCGATCAATACTGTGTGGCCCCGCATGATGAACGCCGAAGCGGTATCCGGGGTGATCCCAACGCGGTATTCATGATTTTTCAATTCCTTTGTGCATCCGATGATCATGGTTTTTCCTTCTTTCTTTCTTTCAGATGTTCTGTTTTTTATGGTAAGCGCAGTATTCCTTCAGCGGACAGGATCCGCAATCCGGTTTCTTAGAATGGCATACGCGCCTTCCATGCAGGATCAAAGCGTGATGGGCGAAAAACCAGCTTTCCTCCGGAAGAAGGGCCCGAAGCTGCTTCTCCGTGTTTTCCACAGTGGAAGCCTCTGCCAGGCCGATCCGGTTGCTTACTCTGAAAACATGGGTATCCACCGGCATGGCGGGAATATGGAAGGCGGCCAGAAGCACCACAGAGGCTGTTTTCCGGCCTACTCCGGGCAGAAGGGTCAGCTCCTCCAGGGTGCGGGGAACATTTCCTCCAAACCGGTCCCGGATCTGCCGGCAGGCATTTACGATATTGACAGCTTTGCTTCTGAAACCGCAGCTGCGTACATATTCATATATCGTTTCCGGGTCAGCTTCGGCCATGGATCCAACATCGGGATAATCCCGGAACAGGGCGGGGGTCACCATATTCACACGTTTGTCGGTACACTGTGCCGACAGGATGGTGGCGACGAGCGTTTCATAGGGATTGGAAAAGTTCAGCTCCGGTCCGGCGTCCGGATACTGCTCTTTCAGGATCTTCATAACCGTTTCGGCATCGGAAAACATTTTGATCACCGCCTTTGCTTGAGCAGAACCGGTATTTTACAGCAGTTTGATGTTATTCTGGCTGATCAGATCCTTCAGCACAAATATATAGAGAAGGATCAGCCCAACCGACAGAAGCAAGAGCAGCGCGATCATCAGGTAGTGCTTTTTCTCCAGTCGGTATCCGTCGCTTTTTACGGTTCTTAGTCCGATCTTTGACAGGATCGGCAGGATCCGCTCAAAAATCAGTGTGATCAGCATGCCCTCCAGGGGAAACAGTACCAGGTTTTTGGCGATGCGCACCAGGTTGATGAGAGGATAGGCTTTTTCAGAACCGTAAAGCACCAGGTAATACCATTTCATGATCAGGGAGGTAAGCAGGATATTGCAAACAAAATTCACGGTGAATTTGGCCCACAGGGAGCGGCCGACCGTGATCTTTCTTTTCCAGAAGAACAGGGCAAAGATGAAGCCGCTGCTCATTTCCACCAGAATGAACGGGAAAAAATAGGCTCCGGAGGGAAACAGGATGCATCCCAGGGTATCGCTCACAGCACCCACCAGCAGGGCGGCCACCGGCCCGTATATCACGCTTCCAAGCGCGTTCACGTAGCAGTCGAACGAAAGTTCCAGATTGGCGGCAAGAGGGATATTGATGGCTTTCACAGCGACTCTCAGCGCGGTGATGAGCGCAGCAAACACCAGCATGCGGGTGTTCCGGAGCACATTGGCTGCGGTGCACCAGTATTCTTTTTTCCGGATCGAAAGGGAAGAAAAACCGTCATTTTGAGTCATTCAGTGCCTCCGTTCATCCGGCTGTAAATGAAGCCGGTCATTCATGGCCCGCAGGAGGCAGCTATTTCAGCAGCGGGATGCGCCGCAGGCACCGCGTTCCCCCTGCAGGGGACCTTCGTTTCATGACAACTCCCCGTTCATGAACACTTGACGCGCCTGAAGCTACTCTGCCTGATGCCGGGCTTATGCAGTTTTGTTCTTGTGTGGATAAGGCGGTTTATTCGTTCTTTGGAAGATCGGACCTGTTACGGATGCTTCCGGTTCCGGCTTTGGAACGGCGTTTTTCTGTATACATTTCCTGATCTGCCCGTTTTACAGTGTCACTGACGAAATAATCCCGATTGGGGTCATACACTGCAATGCCGCAGGAGAAGAAGGTCTTTCCGGAAACCGTGTCCGGCAGGTTCCGCGCTTTTTCCCCGCGCTGCTTCAGTTCGGTTATCAGGCGGTTGGAATCCTTGTAATCCTGGCCCTGCAGCACGGCAACGAATTCGTCGCCTCCGATGCGGTAAACCGGGCTGTGGCAGAACACGTCGCACAGAATGCGGCAGCAGTTCACGATATACCGGTCGCCGGAATCGTGACCGTAGGTGTCGTTTTCTTTTTTCAGGTCATTCAGGTCGCACATCACGATCGCATAGCGCACCCGTTCGCCGCTGCCGATGCGGCCGCTCAGCTCGGTCACCTTATCCGTGTAGGCGGTAATGGATTTCACATGGGTGAGCGCATCGGTTTCCGCAATGCGGATGGTGTTTTCCAGCTTCTTTTCCGCCCGGGCACTGCGTTCCCTCATGCAGGAGAGCAGGGCCTTGCTCAGCTCGTTGGCGCTCAGGGGCTTGCCGATGCAATCGTCTGCACCGGCTTTCAGAATGGCACGGATATCGTCATCGGAGCCGTCGGCAGTCATCGCAATGATGGGCATCCGGTCCATTTCATCCTCGTCGGAGGTGCGGATCAGTTCGGTTGCACGAATGCCGTCCATACCGGGCATATTGATATCCATCAGCACCACGTCAAACCGGTGTTCACTGTTTCTGATCCGTCTCAATGCCTCCGGGGCGCTGGTCACCGCTTCGGTCACGGCTCCTTCCTGTTCCAGTACCTCCCGGGTCACTGCCAGGGAAAGCTCGCTGTCATCGGTGATCAGGATGCGCATGCCTTCGAAGCAGCCGGTGCGGCGATACACGGAACCGGAAAACTCCGGTCCAGCTGTGCCCGGACGATGGATGCGAAGGTTTTCTATGGCGGCCTCGTAGGAGGGTACGGTTGCCATGGTCTCCCCTGCGGAAACGCTCACCTGGATCATGCTGGTGGGGTCGGAGGCATGCTTTTCAAAGAAGGAACGGCACTTGCGGAAACAGTCGAGCAGCTTCTCCGAAAAGGCTCCGCATTCACCGGAAAGGATCATGTTGGCCACAGTGCGGTAGGAAAACGCCTTTTTGTAGCACCGTACGGAGGTGAGGGCATCGTAAATATCCGCGATGGAAACGATCTGTGCGCTGATGGGGATCTCGTCTCCCTTAAGTCCCCTGGGATATCCTCTTCCGTCCCATTTTTCATGATGGTACATGCAGATATCCATATCCATATCCAGGAATTCCTTGCTCCAGTAGCCTACCATTTTGCGCAGAATATCGCATCCGCGTTCGCAGTGGGTCTTCATCACTTCAAACTCTTCTTCATTGAGAGGGCCGGGCTTGAGCAGAATGCGGTCCGGTATCGCGATCTTTCCCACATCGTGCAGGGCGGAGGCAAATACCATCAGGTTGATCTTTCTTTCATCCAGGCCGTATTCCGGCAGATCTTCCATCACCTGTCTTGCCAAGAGATAAGTGAAGCCCTTCACCCGGCGGATATGTTCGCCGCTGTTCTGGTCGCGTCCCTCCACGACGCTGCCCAGCAGCTCCACCACGCCCTCATTCATTTTACGAAGGGCGATGTTCTTGCTGCGAAGCTGTTCCGTTTGCTTTTCAACGATCTTTTCGGTGCGGGCTTTGGCTTCCATCAGCTCGCGCTTGCGCTGCAGATCCTCAAATTCGTCCTGATCACGGCGCCTGATCGCCACGATCAGGAAAGGTTCGTCCTTTTCGTGTACAAACTTACACTTGTAAAAATGATATTCGCCATTCTGGATCACACGGTAGTTCACGCTGTGTACCGATTCTTTTTTCAGGATCTCCAGAATCCGCTCCAGGCGTACGCTTTCCAGAAAATCGTTCCTTTCTGTGGGACATACCCATTTTTCAGCAATCAGGGACATTCTTTCAGAAAGAGTGCGAAGGCGGAAAAACTCTTCCGTGTTTTTCCTGTGTTCCTCGTTGGTGAAGCGGCGTGTGTGATCCAGGATCTCACCGGTCTTGATATCCACACAGAAAACGCTCAGATACTGATGGGAAAGGGCGGCCATGACGGTGTAGGGGGAGCGTGCACCGGACATTTCCTGATCTGCATTTTCACTGGTCACGATCAGCTTCTGCATGTTTTTATCGGTATAGCGGCACAGAAGGCGGTGCCAGGAAAGGCGGCCGTCCCTGATCCCGCGGCAGATCATGGATGCGGAGCCTTCCCTGCTGAGCATTTGAAGCAGCTTTTCCCGGTCAAAAAATTGGCAGAAGGATTCCAGATCCTCTTCCTCCATGAAAGAGGCGGCATTCTCAGTGCATTGGTCAAAAAAGTGCTTTCCCTCTCCCATGGGGAAAAATGCAGCCCGATCCGGATCGGTACGGTAAAGGCGGAACGAATCCTCATTGATGAGGTCCACATAGATCAGGTCTTCAAAGGAGCGGGAGAGCACGGATAAAATGTCTCCTGGAATGCGGTCCGAAAGCTCATTTGTTGTTTTCAGGTCGTTTTCCGTCATCATGATCACCTCATATATTTTGAAAAAGCGGCATCGCGTCCGGCGTGTTCATATTCTTCCGCCCGGTTACGATACCGCTGTTCCGGGCTGTTGTCCGTTCTGCCCGAGGCAGTCCGGAGCCTGTCAGCCCTTCATTCTGGCTAGATTTTTCATGCGCTGTTCATGGCTGAGAACCCGTTTGCGCATACGCAGGTTCTTCGGGGTGATCTCCAGCAATTCGTCGTCATCAATAAATTCCAGGCATTCTTCCAGTGTGAGAGGATGCACGGATACCAGACGCAGACTGTCCTCGCTGGCGCTGGAATTGCGCATGTTGGTCACATGCTTGGTGCGGCATACGTTCACAGGAATGTCGCCGGGGCGGGCATTCTGACCGCAGATCATGCCTTCATACACGTCGACCTGACTGGAAATAAACAGTGTGCCGCGTTCCTGCACATAGTAAAGAGCATACTGTGTGGTTTCGCCGGTCTCACTGCACACCAGGGCGCCCACATTGCGGTGGGGAATATCGCCCTTGTAATCTTCATAATGATCAAACACGGCGCTCATGACGCCTTCGCCGCGGGTGTCGGTCATAAATTCGCTGCGGTATCCGAAAAGACCGCGGCTGGGAACCATGAATTCCAGACGCACCCGGTCGCTTCCGCCCATGCTTTCCAGAGTACCGTGACGGCGGCCCATTTTTTCGATCACGGCGCCGGCATAGGCCTGAGGCACATCGGCCACCATCAGCTCGATGGGTTCCTGCTTGCGGCCGTTCTCATAGCGGTAAAGCACTTCAGGCTTGCTCACCTGGAATTCGTAGCCTTCGCGGCGCATGGTCTCGATCAGGATGGACAGGCTCAGCTCACCGCGGCCCCACACTTCAAACTGGTCGGGAGTGTCTCCGTCCTTCACACGCAGAGAAACATCGGTTTCCAGCTCGCGGTAAAGGCGGGCACGCAGATGACGGCTGGTCACATACTGGCCTTCCCGGCCGGCGAAGGGCGAGTCGTTCACCGAGAAGGTCATGGTCACGGTGGGCTCGCTGATGGCCACGAAGGGCAGCGGATCGGGATTGGTGGGAACACATACCGTGTCGCCGATGGAAATATCGGGCAGTCCCGTAAGGGCTACGATGTCGCCCATGCTCACGGATTCGGTAGACACGCGCTTGAGGCCTTCGTATACGCTCAGTCCGGTCAGACGCCAGGGAGGCGTGATGCTGCTGTTAAGGGCATTGCAGCGAACCACCATGGCATTGTCATGGAAGGTGCCGCGGGTGATGCGGCCGATACCGATGCGCCCCACGTAATCGTTGTAGTCGATGGTGGAGATCAGCACCTGCGCCGGGCCGTCGGGATCGCCCTCGGGGGCGGGAATGTATTTGAGGATCGTGTCAAACAGGGGACGCAGATCCGTCCCCGGAATATTCAGATCCAGGGTGGCGGTCCCCTTGCGGGCACTGGCAAAAACGATGGGATGATCCAGCGTTTCGGGATCGGCGTCCAGGTCGATCAGAAGATCCGCCAGTTCGTTCACCACTTCTTCGCAGCGGGCGTCGGGGCGGTCCACCTTGTTGATCACGGGGATCACAGGCAGGTTCAGGTTGAGTGCTTTCTGCAGCACAAAGCGGGTCTGCGGCATGGGACCCTCAAAGCTGTCCACCAGCAGCAGCACGCCGTCCACCATTTTCAGCACGCGTTCCACTTCGCCGCCAAAGTCGGCGTGGCCCGGAGTGTCCACAATATTGATCTTATAATCTCCGTAGTGGACGGAGGTGTTTTTTGCCAGAATGGTGATGCCGCGCTCACGCTCCAGATCGTTGGAGTCCATTACGCGATCCGCTACCTGCTGATTTTCACGGAAAACGCCACCCTGATGCAGCATCTGATCCACCAGCGTGGTTTTGCCATGATCGACATGGGCAATGATTGCGATATTTCGGATTTCGTTACGAATCATAAATTCCGGTCCTTCCTTGAGCGTGGGCTCTCAATTACAGCGGGCGGGGCGGTACCCCGCATATTTCCGCACCGTGGCGGGCAAACAGTTATTTTACACTTTTTTCCCTATGTTGTCAAACAGAAACCGTGTGTTGTAATGCCTTTCCTCTCATGATATAATATATGATAGGAGATGTATTCTCCTGAATACGGCCTGTCAGGAGGAAAACAGATCAGCCGTGGATGAAAAAAACGAAAACCTGATCGAAATGGATCATGTAACATACAGCTATGAGGAAGACGGAAAGCCCGCGGTGAAGGATGTATCCTTCCGGGTACACAAAGGGGCGTTTTATGCAGTGCTGGGTCAGAACGGCTCGGGAAAGAGCACGCTGGCTAAGCTGATGAACGGCCTTTTCCTGCCTGTTTCAGGCAATGTGAAGGCATTCGGAATGGATACCGCGGATGAAGAAAAAACCTGGCAGATCCGCCGCAGGGCCGGAATGGTGTTCCAGAACCCGGATAACCAGCTGGTTTCCTCTGTAGTGGAAGACGACGTGGCCTTCGGCCCCGAAAATCTTGGACTGCCGTCTGAAGAAATAAGAAAAAGAGTA
>JAZLIA010000049.1:0-12531 GCA_045617125.1 Clostridia bacterium
CCTGGAGAATCTTCCTGCCATCATCGGCGGCAAGGAAATGGATTTCACCTATGGCGACTGCAAAAAGGAAATGGATATGGTAAACAAAGCCTTCATCGAAATCATGATCGAAGGCGACGCCAACGGTCGCGGTTTCCAGTATCCCATTCCCACCTACTCGATCACCCGGGATTTCGATTGGAGCGAGACTGAGAATAACAAACTGCTCTTTGAAATGACCGCCAAGTACGGCACCCCCTATTTCAGCAACTACATCAACAGCGACATGGAGCCCAGTGACGTGCGCAGCATGTGCTGCCGCCTGCGTCTGGACCTGCGTGAGCTGAGGAAAAAGAGCGGAGGGTTCTTCGGCAGCGGCGAATCCACCGGTAGCGTCGGCGTGGTCACCATCAATATGCCCCGCCTTGCCTATGAAGCCGAAACTGAACAGGATTTCTACTCAAACCTGGATCATCTGATGGATATCGCAGCCCGCAGCCTGAAAACCAAGCGCACCGTGATCACCAAGCTGCTGGATGCCGGTCTTTACCCCTACACCAAGCGCTATCTCGGTTCCTTTGACAATCACTTCTCCACCATCGGCCTGGTGGGCATGAACGAAGCCTGTCTGAACGCCAAATGGATCCGCAGAGATCTTACCGACAAAAAGAGCCAGCAGTTCACCAAGGATGTGCTCAACCACATGCGTGAGCGTCTCAGCGATTATCAGGAGATGTACGGCGACCTTTACAACCTGGAAGCCACGCCGGCTGAATCCACCACCTATCGCTTTGCCCGACATGACAAACAGCAGTATCCCGACATTATCACTGCCAATCAGAACGGCAACCCCTACTACACCAACAGCAGCCATCTGCCTGTCAACTTCACCGAGGATGTATTCTCTGCCCTCGATATCCAGGATGAACTGCAGACGCTCTACACCTCCGGCACTGTTTTCCATGCCTTCCTGGGTGAAAAGCTCCCCGACTGGAAAGCCGCTGCTTCCCTGGTGCGCAAGATCGCAGAAAATTATAAGCTGCCCTACTATACGTTAAGTCCCACCTATTCCATCTGCAAGCATCACGGCTATCTCACCGGCGAACAGTATGTGTGTCCGCACTGCGGTGAAAAAACCGAGGTATACAGCCGCATCACCGGCTACTACCGTCCTGTGCAGAACTGGAACGACGGCAAGGCCCAGGAATTCCGGGATCGCCGTGTTTACAATATTTCCGGCAGTGTGCTTCGTCATGAAGGCCCCATCACAGAAAGGGAAACCATTCCCGAATACAGCATACCGGTCAAGCCTGTTCCGGAAGCAAATACGCACGAAGAAACCGTTCAGGAAGGAAGCAGTATTCCTCTTCTCTTCGTTTCCCCCACCTGCCCCAACTGCAAGCTGGCCATGCAGCTGATGGATAAACAGGGCTTTGCCTATCAGAAGCTGCTTGGCACCGAACATGCCGAGCTTGCGAATAAGCTGGGCATCCGGCAGGCACCCACCCTGGTGATTGATGAGAACGGCGAAACTCGGAAGCTGAAGGGCGTATCCGAGATCAAGGGCTACCTGATGAGCATCAGAAACTGATTCTTTCACTCAATAAAGTGTATATACATGGAGAGGACTTCGTTGGATCCTTTGAAGCTCCTCTCTTTTTCAGATAAACGACCTATCCTAAATGATCGGATCATGAAAGGCGGAATATGGAATGCATGATATTATCGTGATTGGCGGCGGCCCTGCCGGTATGACTGCGGCGCTTTACGGCCTGCGCAACGGTAAAAGCGTACTGGTGCTGGAAAAGCACGGCTTTGGCGGGCAGATCACCTATTCTCCCAAGGTGGAGAACATCCCCGGCTTTGAAAGCCTGAGCGGCAACGAATTTGCTGACCGGTTTTTGGATCAGATCCTTTTTCAGGGAGCCGAAGTGGAGTTGGAAAACGCGGTGAAGGTCACCTGTGAAAGCGGCATCTTCACAGTATATACAGAGGAAGGCAGCGCCTTTGAAGGACGGTCGGTCATCCTTGCCAACGGTGTGCGTCACCGCATGCTGGGCCTTGAGGGTGAAAATGACCTGGTGGGAGAAGGCATCAGCTTCTGTGCCGTATGTGACGGCGATTTTTACTCTGGAAAAACAGTTTGCGTAGCCGGCGGCGGAAACAGTGCATTACAGGAAGCGCTGCTGCTCGCGGGAAAATGTAAAAAGGTGATCCTCCTTCAGGATATGCCCGTTTTCACCGGCGAGCAGAAGCTTCAGGACGCTTTGTTTTCCCGGGAAAATGTAGAAAAGTACATGAATGTCCGCATCATCGGTCTGGTCGCGCAAAACGGCATACTCAATCAGATCAATTGTCTCGACACCGTGAAAAACGAAAGCTTCTCCGTCTCCTGTGACGGTCTTTTCGAAGCTATCGGCCTGATCCCGGAAAACGAAGCTTTCGCTTCACTAGCCAAGCTGGATGAGCACGGCTATTATGACAGTGACGAAACCTGCCGCACCCCTACCCCCGGCATTTTCGTTGCCGGTGACTGCCGCCGGAAAACCGTGCGCCAGGTAACCACCGCCTGTGCTGACGGCGCTGTCGCCGCACTCAACGCCTGCCGGTATATTGACAGCCTGTAAACATTCAGCAGGAATATGGTAATATTGAAAATTTAGAAAAGCTGCGGCATCTGCTGTGTATCAAAAAAACCTGATCATAACTCATTCTGTGAGATCATGATCAGGTTTTTATAATATTCGGAGTTCTTCTGGGCATTGGATCGCTGATACTAAACGAGCAGGGAAGCATTCTGTGTCGCTGAGCGGCGACGGAGGCAGCTTCTGCAGCGGTCCAAATCAATCAGGCGAGCAATCCATCCATCTGCAGCTTTTGTTTGAGAGCGGTAGCCTGCGCCTCCATGTTGATGGCTTCTCCCGTATGAATGTCACTGAGCAGCCGCTGCAAAGCCAGAGGCACATCCTTTCCGAGCACCCGTCGGGTCTCATTCATCGCTTTCACGGTGGAAGAGCCTGGAACCCGGATGCTTTCATATCTCAAATACTGTTCCGCCAATTGCTTCACCATCGGAAGGTAGCAGTTTCTGAGCGAGGTGAGCGCCGAGCGGTTGAAAGGCAGGGTCTCATCGTCCAGGCTGGAACGGATCTGCCTGAGAATATCATTGATACGGTCCAGTGCCAATTGCATCTCCAGATCCTGCAGCTTCATGCGCAGGATCTTCAAATCGCCCACACAGCCCTCGATAGCCTTAACGGCAGGACTTTTGATGTTGTCTCCGCCGGCAGGCTCCTTCAGTTCCTGCAGCTTCCTGGAAAAATCGGGCAAAAACTGACGCCGCAGTTTTTCCTCGGCCCGAAGCATTGCCGCGCCCTTCTCCTTCTTGGAAACCGCAGCCTCGAGACAGCCCTCCCAGGTCTGCACCGTGTTGTTCACGGCATTCAGCCAGTCCGCCAGGGACTGCGCATACGGTTTATCCGGATACGCAAGCAGCATCCCGCGCAGTTCGTGCGCATACTGCTCCAGCTCGGTCAAAGTTTCTTCTGCCTCCTGTGTATCCAGGAAACGCGGTACAGAAGACGTTTTATCGTCCCGCAGAATATTCTTTGCCGCTTTTCTGAAGCTTTCCGAGCCGCTGTCTCCGCTGACGTAATGATCCGCCAGATCCCGGAAAAAGCCGCCAAAGGAACCGGAAAGCCCGCTGCCGGAAGCAGTGCTTCCCCGTTCGCTCATGCTGCGGGGCATCTTCCGGGCTTCCTCCAGACGAAGGATCAGTTTTTCCGCCGCGTGCATCACTACCGCATACCCGTTATAGCGCTTATCCAGCACCACCATATGCATTTCATCATCCACATAGGGTCTATACGGCCCGAACATTTTCTTTTTTGTCATGATCAGCAGGGAATGATCCACCTTCTCAGGCTTCAGGTTCATCGCCTCCGCCGCCTCTCTGAGGCCTACGGTTTTCCTGTCGTCCATTGCCCTGCAGAGGTTTTCATATTGAACGCTGATCGGATTAAACAATGCCATGCTTCTGCCCTCCCTGAACAGGGTCTATTTTATCACGAAGCAATAGTAAAGTAAACAAAAAGCCGGAGAAGCTTTCCCCGGCAAAAACCCTTTTCCGTATCGGTCGGTCACCTGGTCGCACCATTGTACAAAAACAGCAGCAGCACCGCCAGAGCCGCAAAGATCAACCCGATCACCACCATACACACCAGGGGCTTTTTCCGGTCGCCATCCTTACGCTCCTTGTATTCAACAAAGGTCTCATGCTCCTGAGGTTTACGCAGGGGCGTAAAAAGCACCAGCACGCTGTGGGCCGCGTAGCCGAAAATATCAAAAAAGCCAGTATTGGATGCCCAGGTCATCAACCCGATCCCGATCATCACAAAGGCGGCAATGCAGCAGCCGTCACACAGGCTTTTTAACAGTACGGCATTTTCGGGATCATAGGTCACATAGCTCTTATAACGAAGAATGGTCACCACAGCAAAGATCGCAATGCCGATCAAGCCGGTAATCAACCAGATTTTCCCGTTTTCCTTGTTCTTCTTTTCAGTAGTCATCATTGTTTCCTTTCAGGAAGCAGGCGGAAAGCACAGCTTTCCGCCTGCCCGGATTACAGATCCAGTTCCTTTTTGTACTGTTCAAATTCGTCACTGTTGCAGCTTACGAAATGGCCCGGAGCGATCTCGCGCAGGGTGGGGCCTTCCTTGGAATAGTCATGCGCCGTATGCGGGTCATATTTGATGCGCTTACGGTCCTTCTCATATTCGGGATCGGGCAGCGGGATCGCGCTGAGCAGCGAACGGGTATAAGGATGCAGAGGATGGGCAAACAATTCGTCCGAGGTTGCCAGCTCGACCATATGGCCGTAATACATTACGCCGATGCGATCGGAGAAGTACTTGACCACGCTCAGGTCATGGGCAATGAACATGATGGTCAGTCCCATCGTGTGACGAAGCTCATCCAGCAGGTTGATCACCTGAGCCTGAATGGACACGTCCAAAGCGCTGACAGGCTCATCGGCGATGATCATTTCCGGGTTCATCACTACTGCGCGCGCCACACCGATACGCTGTTTCTGTCCGCCGGAAAACTCGTGAGGATAACGCCCTGCATGCTCACGCACCAGGCCGACCGTCTCCAGCACCTTATACACCTTGCGGTCGATCTCCTCCTGATCGTTTTCACCGCGGATACGAAGCCCCTCCGCAATGGTCTCACGAACAGTCATACGAGGATCAAGTGACGCAACAGGATCCTGGAAGATCATCTGGATCTGGGTGATATAGTTCTGTTTCTTGGCGATCTTCTTTTCTTTCCGCCACGCTTCCTTCAGCTTCGCAAGCTCTTCGGGAGAATGCTTGTCTTCAAGCAGCTTCTGATACTTAGCATCCACTTCATTCTCAAGGTCATGAGCATGGGTCTTATCACAATAGTCATGATCAAACCGGGCAGCCGCAGCTGCTTCCTTTTGCTCCCCGATCTCGCGGCGGATCTCCGCTTTCCTCTCCGGTGAAGCGGTCTTTCTTTCCTCTTTCAGCTGTGCGATCCGGTCATAATAGCTCTTCGTTCCGGCAGCAATACGCTTGCCCTTGAAATAGATATTACCGGAAGTAATGTCATACAGCTTGATGATGGAGCGGCCTGTGGTGGTCTTTCCGCAGCCGGATTCACCGACCAGGCCAAACACCTCTCCCTTTTTCACCTCAAAGCTTACATCATCCACGGCCTTGACCGCACCCTTGGCAAAGTACTGGCACAAATGATCCACCTTGAGCAGCACATCGCCGTCCATTTCGACCTTCTCGGCCTTATAGTTCGCGATCTGCCGCGCAATGCGCAGCTTATCCATCAAGATGGAAACGATCACAAGCAGGATGCCCGCGATCCAAAGCACACCGACATAGCGCGCAAAGAACCAATACAGCTCCACCAGTCCGGTGCCCGCTTTGTCCGCTTCGGCAGCCATATTGCTATGGAACACCACAATGGTTTTGGAGAAGGCGCCGCCCTGTACCTTGTTGCGATAGGATACAGACTCCTTCAGCACATCGGCTGTATCGCCAAAGAAATTACTGCGCTGCAGGCAGGATGAGAGTGCGGGAACAAAATAAATGTATTCCGGCACTTCCTCGCCCTCATGAGCCTGACACGTACGCTCATACGCCTTTTCAAAGAACTCGCCGAAATTGACAGGCTCGTTCCCGATTCGCTGCTGCACGTAGGGGGCAAACAGATCCATCAGGTTCTCCGCCTGCTCTTCCCTTTCTTCTCCTCGCAGTACTTCCAGGGCGGCACGATAATCGTCATATTCAAAAGAAGTAAGGAAGGTGACCGAATTGTCATTTCCGCCTGCCTCCTTGCTCTTTTTGAGCAGGCTCATCATGGTTTCGCAGAAATCGGTATAATCGCCGACCTCCTCCTCCCCATGCTCTGCCACAAGGCTCTGATACTTCTTCTCGTATTCTTCTTTCACATTGGCCTGCTTGGCTTTGCCCTTGCCTTTTCCCTTCTGGGGCGGCATCTGTGCTTCCAGCCAGGTCATTGCTTCGTTCAGCCGTTTTTCATTCTGCAATTCATCGGTCTTTTCAAAGCGTTCGATCCATGCAGCAGCATTGAAATCCGGGCTTTCAGTAAAGAAAGCATAGGTGTTTTCCGCATTCCTGAACAGGTTTTTCTTTTCCTGCTCCGTGGCTTTTTCTTCGCACCAGGCAAACTGAAGAGAAGAGATCTCCCGCTTTCTGTTCACATCGGCATCCGGCTCAGCCGCAATGCTTCTCAAGGTGTCAAAATAGGAATTCATGAAGCGGCTGCGCTCGATCGTAGAGGTGCTCACGCCGCTGTTCATGAGCTTTCCATCCATTTCCTTCCACATGTTTCCGCTGGTGGAAAGAGCAATGATAGAAAGAAGCAGCGCCGCGATGATCAGAATGATACCGATAACACGCAGCACGAACGCAATCCTTCTGGACTTAATCATGGTTCGTGTCACCTCCGTACATGATATCGGCATTCGCAGACTGTTTCCGCACCATATTCTTTTCTTTCATACGGGCAATACGATCGGTGATGATCTGAGGAGGATCGATATGCGGAGCATTCGGATGCAGCAGCCAGGTCGCAGCCCAATGGGTGGGAGTAATTTCAAATTCAGGGGGCTGCTGTTCAAAGTCGATCTCCATCGCGTACTTATTACGCGCGGCAAAAGCGTCACCCACAGGCGGATAGAGCATGTCGGGAGGCGTTCCGGGAATGGCTTCCAGCTTTTCATGCGTATCCAGATCCGGCATGGAGGAAAGCAAAGCCCAAGTATAGGGATGCGCGGGGCTGTAGAATACTTCCTCGCTCAGGCCATATTCCACGATCTTTCCCGCATACATCACAGCGATGCGGTCGGCCATGTTCGCCACAACGCCCAGATCGTGAGTGATAAAAATGATGGAAAGATTGCGTTCCTTTTTCAGCTTGTTGATCAGTTCCAGGATCTGCGCCTGAATGGTCACATCCAGTGCCGTGGTGGGCTCATCGCAGATGAGGATATCCGGGTTGGCAGCCAGGGCGATCGCGATCACGATACGCTGACGCATACCGCCGGAAAATTCGAAGGGATAGGAGCGATAGCGCTTGCGGGGTTCGGAAATGCCCACTTCCTCCATCAGCTTCAGGGCATGCTGCTTCGCCATATGCTTGGTCACCTTATGCACCATACCGGCGGCATCCTCCCTCAGATAAGAGATCAGCTCCACCGCCCCGGTATGCACCTGCTCATCTGTGACCGGTTTATCCATCTGTTCATAATGCTCAGTCATATAGCCTACATGACGCAGCATATTCTGCCTTACCTGTTCCAGATCCACCGTTGTTGCCGCGGCGACCTTCCAATCGGGCGTTTTTCCTTTTTCGACCAGGGCATTATACTTGTCCATCTGGCGCCGGTATTTCCGTTCTTTTCCGTCGTTGGTGCGCAGGCCTTCCATGTAGGTCTTTTCAAAATCCCTGAGACTTACAGAGAAGGTACATGCGGCTGAATCCTTCACGATATCCATCGGATTGACAGACGCATCCACCGCAGCGCATACCTTTTCTACCGTCTGGTGCATGCTCTTTTCTTCAAGAGGACTTACCGAAAATGCGCTGTTCGTCAACCGGAGCGCATCCAGCGCTTCTTTTCTCAGCTTCAGATACTTATCTCTGGCATAACGCACACCGTCCTCAGCCATCACAACGAACTCGTTCATAAAGCCCGCATCCGTTTTTTCGGCACAAAATGCGTTCGTTTCCGCAATGCTCATACCATCTCCAAGAGGGATCTGCTTATGCCGGCAATAAGCAAGAGCAAAGAAATCCGGCTTTTCCAGGCTGAGTACGCGTTCCAGGATCTCTTTCAGCGCGCTGAGCGGTCCGGTCAGCGCTTCCGCTGTCATTTCTTTTGTGCGCTCCACTTCTGCCAGCGTGTTTCTGAATGCGGTCTCATCCTTTTTAGACACGACAAACTCGTCATACACGGTTTTTCCCAGTTCACAAACCGTTTTGATGTCCTCACGGATCCCGTCTGAAGAACCGACAGACAGACGTGAAAGCATATCCCGCAGCTTTTCATCTGCCACTTCGGCAGCATCATGGGCATCGGAGTAGGTTTGTTCCAGCCTTGTGTGAACACCTTCGATCCTGCGGAATTCACGGCATTTTTCCTTGATCTCCGCTTCCCGTCCGGGATTGCCGTCGATCATATTCTTTTCAAGAACGCCGATCTTTTCTTCAAAGCTTTCCTTGCAGGCACGCTGACGGGCCTTTCCCTTGAGCAGCATGGCCTCCGTAAGCTGCTTTCCGATGCGCATAATGGGGTTCAGCGAAGAAAGGGGATCCTGGAAGATCATCGCGATCTTATCCCCGCGCAGCTTATAAAAATCTTCTTCGTTGATCTTGAGCAGATCCTGTCCGTCATAGAGGATCTCGCCGCCCTCATAGACCGCATTGGCGGCCTGAATGCCCAAAATGGCCTTGGTGGTCACAGACTTTCCGGAACCGGATTCGCCCACGATGGCCAGGGTCTCCCCTTTATAAAGATCAAAGCTGATGTCGCGCACTGCCTGAACCTTGCCGCCGTTGGTGCGGAAGGATATGCGCAGATTGCGCACCTGCAGTTTTTTCTCTTCTGCCATATTACTCCGCCCCCCTCAAAGAAGGATTGAACGCGTCCCTGAGGCCGTTACCAAACAGGTTGAAGGAGATCTCCAAAAGAGAAATGAACAGCGACGGGAACAGAATGATGAAAGGATAGTCACGCAGATAGGGCTTGCCGTTGGCAAGCATGGTGCCCACGGAAGTCATTGTGGAGGATTCCAGATTGACGATGCCCAGATACGTCAGAGAGGATTCCGAAAAGATCACGCCGGGAATGACCAGCACACAGCCGGTGATCAGAGTGCCCAGAGAGTTGGGGAAGATATGTTTGAACATGATGCGCTTATCGCTGGCGCCCAGTGTGCGGGCGGCAAGAACATACTCCTGACCCTTGAAGCGATAAAACTGCATACGCACGGAGCTTGCCATGCCGATCCACCCGGTCAGCACGAATGCAAAGATCAGCGATCCTACCACGCCGACCTGTTTAGCCAGATGCAGCTGGAACAAGACCGTGACCACGCTGAAGGGAATACCGCTCAGGATATCGCTGATGCGTTCCATCACCATATCCACCTTACCGCCGTAATAGCCTTCGATGGAGCCGTAAATGGAACCGATAAACAAATTGACCGCGGAAACACAGATCGCAAGAATGAAGGAAAAACGCGCACCGCTTGCAAGGCGGGTGAGGATATCCTGTCCCTTATCATTGGTGCCGAACAGGAAACTGGGCTCAAAGCCGTAGCAGTAGATGAAATAATTATAACGGCAGATGCGGCACACATAGGAAATGCTGCCGGTGGGTCCGGTCACGCGCGCGTAGGCAAGCGGATGCTCAGGATCATTATCCGCCTTAATACGCAGGCTGTGATAGCTGGTATCTCCCGGTGTCGCGTAGCAATAGATCGGAATATATTCACCGTTTTCATCCAGCAGCGCATCGCCCTTGCCATCCACCTTATACCAGATGTTGGCACGCATATCACTGTCGCCCTTATACTTCGCGATCTCAACAGGCTCGACCGCAGGGTAGATCACCTGGATTCCGTTTTCTTCCTGCCAAAGCTGCAGATCCTCATACTGGTCAGGCGTCAGGGTCTTTTCCATCAGACCCATCGCATAGTAATCATCCTGCCTGATATCGTAATATACCGTGGATTTATTGGCACTGTTTTCATCGGTGTAGGCATCCCTGTAGATCCGGTTCACAGGGTTCAGACCGGTCTCCACTCCGATCGCGTTCATCGCCTTATAGGTGGATGCGTTGACCGTGCGGTTTTCCATGCCGTCGATCCCAAGCCATCCAAACAGCTTGGAGCGGGGCGGAAGCTTGGTATAATTCAGATAATTGGTATCGGTGAGGGCGGTGTTATAGGAATTGCGGCATGCAAAGGGAACGATGATCGCATAGAGCACAAGGATCATAATGATGATCGAAGCCACCACTGAACTCTTGTTGCGTGCAAACCGGTTAAAGGCATCCTGGAAAAAACCGATCGGCTTGGTTTCCAGTTTTTTATCGTGCAGATTTTTTCCGCTGTTGACAAAACGGAATTTTTCTGCCGGGATCGAAGCATACTGTTTCTCGTTCATTACTTTCTGCTCCCCATTCTGATTCTCGGATCGATCAAGCTGTAGCTCAGGTCCACAACGATACCGCTGACCAGACCGATCAGGGTATAGAACGCGGTAAGCAGCATGAACATGTTGTAATCCGGAGTGGCGGCGGTAATGGAATCGATATACAGTCTTCCCACACCGGGAATGGAGAAGATCTGTTCGATGATCAAAGAGCCGCTGATGATGCCGATGAATTCACCCAGGATCATGGGGAAAATGGGCACCATGGAATTGCGCAGGGCATGCCTCACCGTAGTCTGCGCCCGGGAAAGCCCCTTGGTGCGCGCCAGGAGCAGATAATCGCTGGTGAGCACCTCAGTCAGTTCCGCACGGGTGTAACGGGCCAGACCCGCGATCGTGCCAAACCCCAGTGAGATGATCGCCGGCACCATGGAGCAGAACATATCCCAGGAGAAAAAATCATGTCCTTCCTTCATCAGAGGATCAAACCATCTGAGCTTGAAGCACAGGAAATACTGCACCAGAAAAGCATAAACATAGCTTGGAACAGAAACAAAGATCATAACGCCGGTGGAGATCAGATGATCCTGCCACTTGTTCTTTTTAAGAGCGGCATACACACCCAGCAGCAGCCCCAGCGGCACGGCAAACACCATGGTATACAGGTTTACCACCACGGTCGCGGGCATCTTTTCGATAAACACATCCCAGACGTTCTGTCCAAGATAGCGCCCCTCACTGATACCCCAGTTTCCTCCGATCAGCGTGCGGGTAATAAAGATCCAGTACTGTTCCAGGATCGGCTTGTTATATCCCAGCGCTTCACGGCGCTTTTCGATCAGTTCCATATCCTTGCCAAACTGTTCGGCAGGCTTATTGGGCAGTAATTTCACAAGGATGAAGCACATGGATACGATGATGAAAAACACCATAAACATGAGCAGGATCCTTTTCAGTGCATACTTCAGCATTCTAAGTCTCTCCTCCCATTTCCTGTGGGCATCTCCCGTGTTGACGGAAGATCTCCACAGGAAACGGTTTCCGAAAGTCATTTCTGATGCATTCATGCTCTTTTCCTCTGAAGAAAAGGCAGAGCCCGCCCCTTCCTTCCATATAAAGGGAAAAGTGCCCGAATGCGCACACATGCCCAGAGCAGGGATGTATGTCACATCCCTGCTCCGGGCATAGACCGGGCACGAAAACCCGGTCGAAGAAATATCTGATTACTTGTAGTTGATCACACCGCCGAGAGACTGCACATAGGCATCCCATTCAGCATCGGTGTAATTGTAGGTCATGAAGCGAACGCCGCCGCGGCCCATCGGGAACACTTCGTCCTCGGTGTAGTACTTCACCTGCATGCCCTTCAGGCCGGCAGAGGAGTCGTTCATCAGCGGGATGTAATCATACACCTGCAGGTAGTCATTTTCCAGAGCAGCCAGAACGATGATCTTCTGAGCGTTGCCGTTCAGCACGAGCTCAACTTCTTCACCGTCGGGAGCATCCTTGGTCACGTTGACCTTGGTGCCCACACCCTGCAGAGACTCATACCAGGTGTAGGAATCGGCGTAATACTTCACGCCTTCCAGTTCCACTTCAACGCTGTTGGCGGTGGCGTCATAGTGGCTGTCATACTGATAGGAAGGATCCACGAACACCTGGAACAGGTTGTAGGGATCGAAGGTGGAACCGGTCCAGCCCACACCGAACAGCATGTCGACCTGGTTGTTGCGCAGAGCGTCAGAGAAGTCGTTGCCCAGGGTGCCGTCACGGGTGAAGGTGATCTTGCCTTCCAGCTTGGTGCCCTTCACGGCTTCGGTGTAGTTGTTC
>JAZLIA010000050.1:0-29068 GCA_045617125.1 Clostridia bacterium
GGCGAATGGCCCATCATCACCGGTCAGGACTGCGACATCGCCAACACCAAGAACATGATCGCCGGCAAGCAGAGCATGTCCATCTTCAAGGACACCCGTACTCTGGCTGCCCAGACCGTGAAGATGATCGGCCAGATCCTCGCGGGCGAAGAAGTTGACGTGAACAGCACCTACAACAACAATGTGATCGAAGTGCCTTCCTTCCTGTGCGCTCCCGTGTTCGCCGATGCGAACAACTACACCGAGCTGCTGATCGATTCCGGCTACTACACCGCCGACCAGCTCAAGTAATCATTTGACCTAAAAAGGGCGCGGGCGGGCTCTGCCCGCTCGCGCCTCTTTTTCATTCTTATGGTTTTCCATCTGAAGAAAATACCGGAGGGGAAATATGGCAAATATTCTGCTTGAGATGAGGAATATCACAAAGACTTTCCCGGGCGTCAAAGCGCTCGATAATGTCAATTTTCAGGTGGAAGAAGGAGAGATCCATGCTCTTGTAGGCGAAAATGGCGCCGGAAAATCCACCCTGATGAAGGTACTGAGCGGCATTCACGCCTACGGTTCCTACGAGGGCGACGTTCTTTACAATGGGCAGGTCTGCAAGTTTTCTACCATTAAAGATTCCGAAAAGCTCGGCATCGTCATCATCCATCAGGAGCTGGCGCTGGTGCCCGAGCTGACCATCGGCGAAAATATGTTCCTGGGCAATGAACGCGGAAGCAAGTTCGCGATCAACTGGAACCAGACCTATGCGGAAGCGGATAAATATCTGCGGATGGTAGGCTTGGAGGAGAGCTCCAAAACACAGGTAAAGGATATCGGTACCGGAAAACAGCAGTTGGTCGAAATCGCCAAGGCTTTGGCCAAGAACGCGAAGCTGCTGATCCTGGATGAGCCGACATCCTCTTTGAACGAGGAAGATTCCCGTGCGCTGCTGGACCTGATGCTCAGCTTCAAAAAACAGGGCATGACGATGATCATCATTACCCACAAGCTGAACGAGGTAGCATACGTTGCGGATAAGATAACCGTTCTTCGCGACGGCACCACGATCGAGACCATCGATAACGATCAGCAGCATGTCAGCGAAGACCGGATCATCAAGGGAATGGTGGGGCGCGAGATCACCAACCGTTTCCCGAAGCGTGAAGGGGTCGCCATCGGCGATGTACAGATGGAAGTCAGGAACTGGACGGTACATCATCCCCTTTATCCCGAACGCAAGGTGGTGGATAATGTATCCCTTACCGTGCGTAAGGGCGAGGTCGTGGGGATCTACGGCCTGATGGGCGCCGGGCGCACCGAACTGTGCATGAGCATCTTCGGTCAGAGCTACGGCACCAACATTTCCGGCGAACTGTATCTGGACGGGAAACAGGTAAAGCTGCGCAGGGACGCAGCCGACGCGATCCGCCATAAGATCGCCTATGTGACGGAGGACCGTAAGGGCAACGGCCTTGTACTCTCACAGTCCATCAAGGTGAATACATCTCTGGCAAATCTCGGAAACGTGTCCGCCAGCACGATCATCGATGAAGATAAGGAGTACGCGGTAGCCGAGGAATACCGTGCCAAGCTGAAGATCAAAACGCCTTCCGTGGAGCAGCTGGTGAACAACCTCTCCGGCGGAAATCAGCAGAAGGTGCTTCTGGCCAAATGGATGTTCACCGGCCCGGATGTGCTGATGATGGATGAGCCCACAAGAGGCATCGACGTGGGCGCGAAGTATGAGATCTACTGCATCATCAACGACCTGGCCGCTGCCGGAAAGAGCGTGATCCTGGTCTCCTCCGAATTACCGGAGGTGCTGGGTATGAGTGACCGCATCTACATTATGAACGAGGGAAGATTCGTCGGTGAGATGAGGGCGGAAGAAGCCACTCAGGAGAACATCATGACGAAGATCATCCGCTCGGGAAGGGGGACGCCGCAGTATGAGTGAGCAGATGAATGCCTTCCGGAGCTTCAAACAGAAGCTTACGGGATTTTCCGAAAAGTACAAGGTGGGAGCGTTCTTCCAGAAGTACACCATGACGATCGCTCTGGTGGTCGTAACGCTGATCTTTGCCCTGTGGAAAGGCAAGGAGGGGCTGATTCTGACCCCCATGAACATCTGGTCTCTGATCTCCACCAACTCCTATGTCATCCTTCTGGCCACCGGTATGCTGCTGTGCATCCTGACCGGCGGTAATATCGACCTGTCTGTCGGCTCGCTCGTCTGCTTGTCGGGTGCTGTGGGCTGTGTTCTGATGGTAGCCGGTGTCAGCCCGTGGATCGCGGTGCTGGCGATGCTCATAGTGGGCCTGCTCGCCGGCATGTTCCAGGGTTTCTGGATCGCCAAGTTGAACGTGCCCGCCTTCATTGCCACTCTGGCCGGTATGTATGCTTTCCGCGGTGTGGCCAGTATTCTGTTGAACGGCCAGAGAGCCGACGCGAAGGACGCGGTCTTTCTGCAGTTCTTCGGCGACGGAAAGACCAGCGTCATCCCCGATTTTATCCGTGACACTTTCGGCGGCATGAACAACGTCTTCAGTAAGGATAATTCCTTCCTGAGCGGCCTGATCGGCTCCAACGGCAACATTGAGAAGTTCAACCTGACCTGCCTGGTGATCGGCATGCTGGCAGCGCTCATCTTCATTGCCGTCAAGGTGATCAACCTTGTAAAGCAGAAGAAACTGAAGATCAAAGTGAACCTGGCGGAGCAGATCATTACCATGGTCGTGGTCTCCGTGCTGATCATCTGGGTGGGCTTCAAGCTGGCCTGCTACGGCAGAGGCTTCCCCATGGTGCTGATCTGGATCGGCCTGGTGATCGGGATCTACGCCTATGTGACCAACAAGACCGCGATGGGCCGCTATCTGTACGCTGTAGGCGGAAACGAAAAGGCCACCGCACTTTCCGGCGTGAAGACCCGTAATGTATACTGGTTCGCGTATGCCAATATGGGCCTTCTGGCCGGTCTGGCGGGCGTGCTGACCGTTGCCCGCGGCAAGGGCATCGACCCCACCATCGGTGAAGGCTACGAGATGGACGCCATTGCGGCGTGCTTCATCGGCGGCGCTTCGGCTTACGGCGGCACCGGAAAGGTATCCGGCATGATCATCGGTGCCCTGCTGATGGGCGTTATCAACAAGGGCATGGTCATCGTCGGCGTGGATGCCAACTTCCAGAAGGTCGTAAAGGGCCTTGTGCTGCTGGTCGCCGTTATGTTTGACGTTCTGTCCAAGCGGCAGAAACGATAACGGGAAGGAGACGATACGATGAATAATAAATCCTTTCTGTCTGTCCTGAAAAAGAATACCATGCTCATCGTGCTGGTGCTGGTCTACATCGCGTTTGTGATCATCACTCAGGGCAAGATCTTTGAGCCTGCCAACTTCACCTCTCTGATCGATCAGAATGCCTATGTGTACATTCTGGGCGCCGGCATGTTGATGTGCATGCTCACCGGCGGCAATATCGACCTGAGCTGCGGTTCCGTGGTGTGCGTTCTGGGTGCGCTGGGCGGCGTGTTCATGACCTGCTGGGGGATCAATACCGGCGTTTCCATCGTGATGCTTCTTTGCTGCGGCATCCTGTACGGCTCTTTGCTGGGCTTCCTGATCGCCTATGTGCACATTCCGCCCTGGATCGCCACCCTGGCCGGTTATCTGGCCTTCCGCGGCCTGGGGACCGTTATTCTGATGAAGTTCTCTTCGACCTCTTCCATTCCCGTTCCCGAGAGCTTCACAAACGTGTTCAGCGGACGCATCTTTGCCACGCCCACGGGCACACTCAACACCGTCTGCTTCTGCGCAGGCATCGCAGCGGCCCTGCTGATCGTGTTCCTGGCGATCCGCAACCGCATGAGCCGCAAGAGCAAGGGATATGAACTGGAACCTCTGTATCTTACCTTGCTCAAGTGTGTTCTGGAATGCGGCGCCATCATTCTGGTAATGACCAAACTGGCTCTGGACGGCGGTATTCCCACCGTGCTGCTGTGGGTGACCGGCATCATTCTGATCTACGGCTTCATCACCTCCAAAACTACGATCGGCCGCCATTTCTATGTGGTCGGCGGCAACATCGAGGCGGCGCGCCTTTCCGGTGTGAACACCCGCCGCATCATGTTCCTGGCCTACCTCAACATGGCCGTGCTCACCAGCATCGCCTCCATGTCAGTCGTAGCCCGCTTCAAAAATTCCTACGCCGCCATCGGCACCAACTTTGAAATGGATGCCATTTCCGCGTGCGTTGTGGGCGGTGTGTCCGCCAGCGGCGGCGCAGGCACAGTGCTGGGCATGGTCATCGGCGCAACGTTGATCGGCATCATCAACCTGGGCATGAGTCTGGTGTCGCTGGACATGAACTATCAGCGCATCATCAAGGGCTTCGTGCTTCTGGCTGCAGTGGTGTTTGATATTCTGAGCAAGAAACGCGAAAAGTAAGCTTCAAACCGTACCGCTCCCGGGCCGCGCGGGTCCAACAGGGGTGAAGGGAGGAAATACCTTGAATAAACTGAATACCCGGTCCGGTCTGTTTGCAATCGTAGCGATCTATATGATGAAGGTCGCCTACGATCTGTACACCGCCCGTTCCGATCCCGACACCACCATGACCCCCGCGGTTCGCATTCTGTTCATCGTGTTCTTCGCATTGGCCGGAGTTGCTCTGCTCGTATACTCTGTGATCATCTGGAACCGCGGACGAAGGGAAGAACAACAGGAACAGACAAAAGAGGAGGAGGAGAACGCCCTTCGATAAACAGGACGTTCCTGAAAAAAGCTTGAACACAGAATCGCTTTTGGAGGACCTGAAAGAAGTCTATCGGCTTTACCGACAGGAAGTGGATGAATGTCTGAAAAAACAAAGACCCACCGACGGTCTGTTTGGCTTGGGACATTCTCTCGCAAGCGACGTCTGTCACGATCGCTTTGATCAGCGCCTGGCGGATACCGTGCAGGCCCTGCTGGAAACAGAGCTCACCGAACCCAAAGCGGAAGCGGCGGTCAAAACGATCCTGGAGCCCCCCTGTGACCGGGAGTGGCCGCAGGCAGCGCAGTGGATGCTGCGCGCGGCGGAGCGTCATGTTCTCAAGCTGATCCCGTTTTTGTCTGCGGAAAGCGCAGGCCGTTTCGCCCGTGAATATGCATGCCGCTACAAACCGTGGGACAGGCTTCCTGCTCAAAAGCAGATCTATCAGGCGTTGAAAAAACAAGCGTGATCTGCTTTCCTTTTCCGGTATGACCCATGCACATCCATCCCGATGCGATCAGGAATACGAACAAAAAACACACCGGAATGATCCAGTATCAGAAAATGGAGGAATCATCATGAAAGTAACATCCTATTTCCCGGAGATCTTCGTAAGGGATATCGACAAGGCCGTCGCATCTTATGTAAATGACCTGGGCTTCACAGTGAAGCACCGTCATGAGAACGGCGAGAGCAAATACATCATTCTGAAGAATGAATTCGGTGACAGGGTCGCTCTCATCACCTTCCCCGATGATTCGATCCCCGAAGGCGTTTATGCCATGCGGATGAATGTTCGGGATATCAACAAATGCATTGAATACTTCCTGGTAAGAGGCTACCGCAATCCCGGCAGCGTTCGCCGCGGAGGCAAGCAGGACATTCACGGTCATGCCCGGTATGAAACCATGGTGTCCCCGGAAGGCGTTCTGGTCGATATCGTGGAACACCTGAGAGACAGCGATGATTGACCGTGACCCGACCCGTCGGGAGGGAGATAACTGACCCCTGCTTCCTGCCGCGCCGTATGGAACATTCGGCATAGGACATGCCGCTTACAGGCAGCGAAAAAAACCGTATGGACCGGAACTCAAGTATCCGGTCCATACGGTTTTATGTTTGAGGCGGCACTGTCAACCTAAGGTCAATTCCAGTAAACAGCAAAAACGCAGGCTTCCAGAATGAAAAGAACAAGCCCCTCCGTCTCCTATTGATGGTTTCCCTTCTTGGTTTGATGCGCTTCGGAACCTCGTTTCCTATTCGTGTTCTTTGCGGATGTGCTATCTTGTTCGAACTTATTCGGTTCCCTTCCTTGAAGCAATGTAAACATGCGAATTCCCTTGCTATATGTTTCATGAATGAGTTCTTTCTGACTAATCTCATTAAATGCATTCGCAAAGTATGTATGTAGCATATGACCTATTGATGAAATACAACATTCTGTTTCGCAATTTTGATGTTTTGTTGATTTTGCGAAACAGGTTGGATATACTACCTGTAATACTGTGCCTGGGCTTCAAACATGGCGGCATAGATGCTGCCTTCTTTTTTCACCAGTTCTTCATGCGTGCCGTATTCCGCCACCTTTCCATCCGAAAACACAGCTATATGATCGCAGAAACGGCAGGAGGACAAACGGTGGCTGATATAAAACGCCGTTTTGTTTTCGATCAGCGCGTTGAAGCTTTTGTAGATCTCGTATTCTGCCACCGGGTCCAGTGCGGCAGTAGGTTCATCCAGAATGATCACGGGAGCGTTCTTGTAAAGAGCCCTGGCCAGAGCGATCTTCTGCTGCTCACCTCCGGAGGGTTCCACACCCGCTTCATCAAAATACCGAAACAGCGGCGTATCGATGCCCTTTGGAAGCTTATCCGCCATTTCCTGAAGTCCGGTTCTGAGCACCAGGGAAAGCACCTGAAGCCGGTCGGCCTCGGTGATCTTCGCATCTTCCTTCAGGCAGATATTCTCAGCCAGGCTGAAGGCAAAGAGGGAAAAATCCTGAAACACGGGGGCAAACTGAGCCCGGTATTCCTCCGGATCATATTCCCGGATATCCACTCCGTCCAGCAGGATATGCCCTTCCGTCAGGTCATACAGCCGGCACAGCAGCTTGATCAAAGTGGTTTTTCCCGCACCGTTCAAGCCCACCAGAGACAGCCGCTCGCCCTTATCCACCGTGAGGTTCACCCCGTCCAGCACCTTTTTATCGCTGCCGGGATAGGAGAACGACACATTGCGAAATTCGATCCGGTGCAGACCCTTATTGACCGGTCTGTCTCCCTTCAGAAGCACCTCCGGATAGCGCATGAATGCCACATATTCCCAGGCATACCCGCAGCGCTTGAACAGCTCCGTCACATTCCACGCAAGGCCGTTCAAAGTGGCATTGAGTCCGCCAGCCGCTTCCACCATCTGGGAAAACACACCCAGAGAAAACACTTTTTCAAGTGCCAGGAGGGCCGCATAGCCATAGGTGAACACTGTTCCGACCGCGCCGGCCACTGCGCTCACCAGCCGATACCTCATACCCGTGTCCGCCTGCCATTTCCAGGCATCCACGCTTTCCTTCGTGTAACCGTTCCACTTATTGAGAAGCATGTCGGCAGCATCGTAAAGGCGCACATCCTTGCCGTAACGGATATCCACCGTTTCCCACCCATAATAGCTGAACAAACGGTTCACCTTTGAAAGCCTGCCGTAAGCAGTCAACTCCACCTTATTGTTTTTCACACTCATCCAGCCGTTCAGCGTCACGCACAGGCAGCATACCACCAGCAGCAGCGGCGCATGCAGCGCGATTACCGTCACAAAGCCCAGGATCTTCAGCACATTGCCCACCAGCAGAAAAAACTGCTCTGATATGCCATACACACCGCCGGAATACCAGCTCATGCCCGTATTGGCTTTTTCAAGCTGATCCAGGGCTTTTTTATCTTCGGTAAGTTGATAATCCAGCTCCATGGTATGCGCACTCGTGCGCATCACAAAATAATCATCCAGCCGGTCGTTGTATTTGTTAAGGCGGGTCTCTGTCAATTGGCGAAGGACTGTAAGCACACATTCGCCCAGCACCAGCATAGCGGCATACAGGATAAGCTTCTTCACATCCCGTCCGCCGGTCAGTTCATCGATGATCAGGGGCGTGAGCACGATCCCGAGAAAGGGCATGATCACGTTCAGCAGGGTTTTCACCGCTTCAAGGGGATAAAAGAAGGGAAACCGTTTTGCCGCCACCGGAAACAGCGTGCCGATCACTTCCGTGATCTTTTTAAAGGAAGTCACTTCCGCATTTGCTGCGGCGTTTTCCGAAGCTTTTTTCTTTTTCATCACAGGTTTTCCGCCTCCTCTCCATGATCCTCGCGGTAATACCGGGCCTGAACATCAAACAGCTTCCGGTAGGCTCCGCCTTTTTCCATCAGTTCATCATGGGTGCCCAGCTCCACCATGCGGCCATTCTCAAACAGGGCGATCCGGTCACAGAAGCGGGTAGAGGCCAGGCGGTGAGAGATATACACCGCGCTGCTCCCGTTCACCATGCGGTCAAACCGTTCATAAAGCTGCTTTTCAGCCAAAGCATCCAGCGCAGCCGTAGGCTCATCCAGCACGATCACCGGCGCATGCCGGTAAAGCGCACGGGCAAGCGCCAGCTTTTGCTTTTCCCCGCCGGAAAGATCCATTCCTTCCTCGCTCACCACCTTGAGCACCTCGGTATCCAGCCCGGCAGGAAGCTGATCCAGTTTTTCAGAAAGCCCAGCCTCCCGAAGGCACTGTTCCGCACAGTCGCGATTCAACTCCCGGTCCGTACACATCGCTACATTTTCACCCAGCTTCACGGCAAACAGCTGCGCATCCTGGAAAACCGGGGAAAACAAACGGTAATATTCCTCCCGGTCAAAGGAACGGATATCCGTTCCGTTCAGCAGGATCTGCCCTGACGTTGGTTCATACAGCCGCAGCAGCAGCTTGATCATGGTGGTTTTCCCAGCACCGTTCAGCCCCACCACGGCCAGTTTTTCCCCGGCATTCAGGGTGAGTGAAAAATCCTTCAGCGCATCCCTTTCCGCACCGGGATAGCGGAAACTCACCCTTTGAAACTCAAACACATAGGAATCACACGAAGGAATGGGAAGGGTCTCTTTTTGTTCTTCCTCTTCTCCCAGCGACAGGAAGGAACGCAGGTCATCCACCTTCATGGAAGCCTTGGCATAATCGCCCCAGCGCTGCAAAAGGGTGATCAGCGCCCCGGAAAATGAGGAAGCCAACGCCAGATACAGGGTGAAGCTGCCAATTGAAAGAGGAGACTCCTCCCTCAGCACAGCCAGATACAGTACCGTATACACCAGTCCCCGACTGATCAGGTTGAGCCCCTGACCAAGCAAAACATAGCCGTTCCATATATCATGATGAAAATCGATACGTTCCTCCTTGGACACATAAATATCCTGCTGCTTCTTTGTAAGGAACGGTTTAAGCGAAAACAGGCGGATCTCCTTGGCAAAGCTGAAATGCTGGGTGACCCGTCCCATATACGCGATCTTTCTCCAGGTGGGGGAAAGACGGTCCCACACCTCCTGTTTATCCTTTTTGATCACGACGCTGTAATAAAGGAAGCTGATCACCGCCAGCACAGCCAGAGCCAGGATCAACCGCACATCCAGCACCGTAACTGCCGTAAAGGTGACCGCGACCGTAAGCAGATTCTTTCCCAGATCCTGCAGGATATGCATCATGCCCTCGATGCCTTCATCGTTGCTGTTCGTGGCTTGGGTAGCACGCTCGTGAAGATCCAGTATCTCCGGCTTCTCCAGCATTTCATAATTCACGTGCAGCGCCTTGTTCACCCTTTCGCTGATGACCCCCATGCGCACCTCGATATACAGAGGCCATACCTTCGTGCCGGCAAACTCGCACAGGAAATTGATCGTCAAAGCGGTAAGAAGCCCCAGCCCCAATATAAGCAACAGAGCCGGAAGCGCCTCCTCTGTCGTTTTTCCGGAAGAAATGAGATCGATCACAAATTTTCCGAAAAAGCCCCAATAATATCCCAGAGCAGAGCTGCAGATCAGGTTGACCAACGCCAGGATGAACACGACCGGGCGATAGCACCGGATCTTCCCCATCATATACGCTGTATTTCTCAGCACTCCATAATCCCGGTGAAGAGGGTTATCCTTACTTTCCTTATATTTTCCCATTCTGATCCTCCATTTTTCCTATTATATCCATTTTTCATGTGGAAAAATGTTCTCAGCCGTCATATCCCTTTGAGCGCATACCGATCTGCATCTGATAGCCATCCGGCGGTTCAAGGATCACCCGGGCCAGCTGGAACAGGCTCACCAGCAGCCCCGCCGTGTTATGATCAATGCCGTAAAGCGTCCGCTTTCCGCCCTGTGGGTCCACATTCTGCACTGTCTGGATCAGACTGTTCCACTTTTGTCCAAAGCACACCGATCGCAAAAGCTGCTCCGCCCTTTCTGCGGAAATCCCCACAGCCGCACCCGCCACCGAAGGACTCACATATTCTCTGGGCGAAAGAGTCAGCATGAAGCGGAGCAGGGAAAGCATGTCTCTTTCGCTGAGAAGGTGAAACAGATCCGTCATTCCGCTCACTTCCGGGACAGACTGCTCCGGCTGTAAGGAGTGGATGAAAAAGCGGTTGTCCGGGTTAAGACACATGAAGCTGAAGCTGGCATTGTCGGTAAGCACTGCAGCGGTAGAAGTTCCGGGTTCTGCCTCCACGGGCGGATAATAGGTCTTATTATTCGCCCAGGGGGCGATCATCATTGCCCAGATCAGAGACCTCATCCGTTCAGCCACCTCCGGATGACAGTTGGGATCCTCCCCGTTTTTATTCTCCACTGTCATCATCGCCTTGATCTCGTCCATCACCCGCTGCTCTGTTAACGGTTTTTCCTCTTCTCTTCCGTATAGGCAGCCGATCGTCACACCAAACAGATCCGCCAGCACCGGGATCAGGTCTCCTTCCGGATAGCTCCCGTTTTCCCACTTGGACACTGCCTGTGGACTCACACCCAGCCGATGTGCCAATTGCTCCTGGGTCATCCCCTGCTGCTTGCGCAGCTTCTGCAGACGGCAGGAAAACCGATCCTCCATCATGCCGCACCTCCTCTTCCTGTTTCGGCTTTATTATATACTATAATCTCTGTGGAGGAAAAGAATCCTTTTCCACCACAAGTATTATTAAAGTTGTTGTACGGGGTATTTTTCTACTTCCGGTTGATTTTTACATATACAGTGCTCTGATTGCGTATCTTTTCCTTGACAAATGTCGGAAGCCGTTCTATATTATTTTCGGAATCTTTAAGCGGATCCGGAGAGGTCGGCAAGATTGCAAAGAAAAGAGCACGTTTTTTGATGCCCTGTTCCTGCTGCATACTGCTTGCCGACCCGGGCAAGTTATTTTTTTACAGGAGGATGGGATATGACGCACATGTTGAATCCAATAAATCTGAAAATCCCGGATGATGCGATTTTTTCCTTATCCGATAAAAATGAATACTGTATCCTTCCCGGTTTCTGTGATGTGCATGTGCATTTCCGTGAACCGGGTTTTTCTTATAAAGAGACCCTTCTTTCCGGTTCTCTTTCCGCAGCCCGGGGCGGCTTCACAGCCGTATGCACCATGCCAAACCTGGACCCGGTGCCAGATTGCGTTTCCCATTTGGCAGTTCAGACCGCACTGATAGAAAAGGACGCACGCATCCGCGTCTTTCCCTACGGTGCTCTGACCGTTAGCGAAAAAGGGGAGAGCCTTTCCGAAATGGAAGCTCTGGCCCCGTTCGTGATCGCCTTTTCAGATGACGGAAAAGGCGTTCAGGATACATCTCTCATGCGGGAAGCCATGGAACGGGCAAAGGCGATGAATAAGATCATTGCCGCCCACTGCGAGGTAGACAACCTGCTGCAGGGCGGATACATCCATGCGGGAAATTATGCCGTGGAGCATGGGCATAAAGGCATCTGTTCTGAAAGCGAATGGAAAATGATCGAACGGGATCTGCTTCTTGCTCAGAATGCGGGCTGTGCCTATCATGTCTGCCACATCTCCTGCCGGGAAAGCGTTCAGCTCATCCGGGACGCGAAAAAAAGCGGCATGGACGTGACCTGCGAGACCGCGCCCCATTATCTGCTGCTCGATGAAAATGATCTGACGGAAAACGGACGCTTCAAAATGAATCCCCCGCTTCGGAGCAGAGCAGACCGCGAAGCCCTGCTGGAGGGCCTCACAGACGGCACGATCGACATGATCGCCACCGACCATGCCCCACACAGCGAGGAAGAAAAAAGCAAAGGGCTTGAGCACAGCGCCTTTGGCGTGACCGGACTGGAAACGGCGTTTCCTGTGCTGTACACCGATCTGGTAAAAACAAACATTCTGTCATTGAAAAAGCTGATAGATCTGATGGCAATATCCCCGCGGAAGCGCTTCGGTATTCCGGCGGATCCCATGGATTTCTCCGTCTGGCAGCTGAATGAAAAATACACGATCGATCCGGACGCCTTTTTATCCAAAGGAAGATCCACTCCCTTTTCCGGTAAAGAAGTATTCGGGAAAAACAAGCTCACCGTCTGTCACGGGATGACCGTATATCAGGATAAATAAGGAGGGAAGCAACATGGCAAAAAGAACCGACATCCGAAAGGTGCTGATCATCGGCTCCGGCCCCATTGTGATCGGCCAGGCCGCGGAGTTTGATTATGCTGGTACTCAGGCCTGTCTGGCTTTGAAGGAAGAGGGCTATGAGGTGATTCTGGTCAATTCCAACCCTGCCACCATCATGACGGATACCCAGATCGCCGATAAAGTGTATATGGAGCCTCTCACCCTGGAATATATCGCCAAGATCCTGCGTTTTGAACGTCCGGATGCCATTGTGCCCGGCATCGGCGGCCAAACAGGTCTTAATTTGGCCATGCAGCTGGAAAAGAAGGGGATCCTGAAGGAATGCGGCGTGCAATTGCTTGGAACCCCCAGCACCAGTATCGAACGGGCAGAGGACCGGGAGCTGTTCAAGGAGATGTGTCAGCAGATCGGCGAGCCGGTCATTCCCTCCGAGATCACCTATGATATGGATCAGGCCCGCAGCGCCGCCCTTCGGATCGGCTATCCCGTGGTGCTGCGTCCCGCCTTTACTCTGGGAGGCACCGGCGGCGGTTTTGCCGAAAACGAAGAGGAACTCATTGAGATCGGGGTCAACGCTTTCAGGCTTTCTCCTGTTCACCAGGTACTGGTGGAAAAAAGCGTGAAGGGCTATAAGGAGATTGAATTTGAGGTCATGCGAGATTCCAACGACACCGCGATCACCATTTGCAGCATGGAAAATGTGGACCCCGTTGGCGTGCATACCGGCGACAGCATCGTGGTCGCTCCCATCCTTTCCCTGAACGATCACGACCTGAAAATGCTCAATAACAGCGCCATCAGGATCATACGGGAATTGAAGATCGAGGGCGGCTGCAATGTACAGTTTGCTCTGAATCCCACAAGCAGTGAATATTATCTCATCGAAGTCAATCCCCGGGTGTCCCGTTCCTCCTCCCTGGCCTCCAAAGCCAGCGGCTACCCCATTGCCCGGGTCACAGCCAAGATTGCTCTGGGCATGGCGCTGGAGGAGATCCCCGTAGCCGGAGGCACAGCAGCAAAGGAACCCAGGCTGGAATACTTCGTTTCCAAATTCCCGCGTTTCCCATTTGACAAATTCACCAATGCCGTCAACACGCTGGGCACCCAGATGAAAGCCACCGGCGAAGTGATGGGCATCGGTTCCAATCTGGAAGAATGCTTCCTCAAATCCGTCCGGTCTCTGGAAACGGGCGTATGCCATTTCTACCAGCCGAAATTTGATGGCATGACCGATGAACAGCTCATGGAGCACATTTCCCAGTTCCGGGATGATAACATCTATGCCATCTTCGAGCTGCTGCGCCGGGATATCAGCATCGATCAGCTGCAAAAGATCACAATGATCACCCCGCTGTTTCTGCGTTCCTTCAAAAAGATCGTGGAAATGGAAAAGGAACTGAAGCGGCATGTCAATTCCGTGAAGCTCCTGCGTCAGGCTAAGGAAATGGGGTTCTCTGACCGGTATATCGCCGGGCTCTGGAATCTCAGTGAGATCGAAGTTTATGAAAAACGGAAAAAAAGCGGCATCGTGCCGCAGTTCCGTATGGTCGACACGCTGCACACCGATCAGTACATTGCCTATCTCTACTCTTCCTACACCGGAGAGAACGAATCCCGTCTGACCGGTAAAGAAAAGATCATCGTGCTGGGTGCAGGCCCTATCCGGATCGGCCAGGGCGTTGAATTTGACTATTCCACAGTGCATGCGGTGCAGACCATCAGGAAGGCAGGCTATGAAGCCATCATCATCAACAACAACCCCGAAACGGTTTCGACCGATTACACCACCGCCGATAAGCTGTACTTTGAGCCGCTGACTCCGGAAGACGTGATGGCCATCATCGACTATGAAAAGCCCATGGGCGTCGTAGCCTCTCTGGGCGGACAGACCGCCATCAATCTGGCTCAGCCGCTGATGGACCGGGGCGTGACGCTCATCGGTACGGATTGCGAAGCCATCGAACGGGCTGAAAACCGGGATAGTTTTGAAAAGATCCTGCTTTCCCTGAACATTCCCCAGCCGCAGGGCTGCGCCGTGACCCGCATTGAGGACGGTGTTGCCGCCGCGATGGAAGTGGGCTATCCCGTATTGGTCCGCCCCTCCTTCGTGCTGGGCGGCCGCGCCATGCAGATCGTGGCCAATGAAGAACAGCTTCGGCATTATCTGCGCACCGCGGTGGAGATCGATGCCGACAAACCGGTGCTGGTGGATCATTACATCCAGGGCAAGGAAGTGGAAGTGGACGCCATCTGCGACGGGCGGGATGTGTTCGTTCCCGGCATCATGGAGCTGGTGGAGCGCACCGGCATCCATTCCGGTGACTCTATCAGCGTTTATCCTTCATTCTCCATTTCCAACAAGGTCAAGGGGATCATCCTGCAATATGCAAAAAAGCTGGGGCTGGGGATCGGCATCAAGGGGCTTTACAACATCCAGTTTATCGTAGACTCAGAGGAGAACGTCTATATCATCGAAGTCAATCCCCGTTCTTCCCGGACGGTGCCTTTCCTGTCCAAAGCGACCGGTTATTCCCTGGCGGATATCGCGACCGAGGTCATCCTTGGCAAATCGCTCAAGGAGCAGGGAATCTTTGACCTCTATCCGGAGGAAAAGAGACGCTACTATGTAAAAGTCCCAGTCTTCTCCTTCAATAAGATCAAGGGGATCGATTCCTATCTTTCTCCCGAAATGAAATCCACCGGGGAAGCCATCGGGTATGATGATAAACTGAACCGCGCCCTGTATAAAGCCCTGCAGGCTTCCGGGACCCATCTGCAGAATTACGGTACGGTTTTCGCCACCATCGCGGACAAGGATAAAGAGGAAGCACGGGAGCTGATCCGACGGTTCTACAACCTAGGCTTCAATATCGAGGCTACCGAAGGTACTGCCCAATATCTTAAAAAGAACGGCATCCGTACTCATATCCTGAAAAAGATCAGCGACGGTTCCGATGAGATCCCAAGCGCCATCCGTCAGGGACATATTGCCTATATCATCAACACCCGCGATGTGGGGGCAGAAGATCAGCAAAGCGACGGCAACCTGATCCGCCGGTGTGCCATTGAAAACAATGCTACTCTCTTCACCTCTCTGGATACAGTACGCGTGCTGCTGGATGTGCTGGAGGAAACCACGCTGACCATTTCCACGATTGACGCGTAAGGAGAAAAAGATGAAACAAGGCAGCTTTGAAATTTGGGAAAACCTCCCGCTCACACGGGATGTATACCGCATGATCCTGTGCGGCGACACCTCCGCAATCACTTCTCCCGGTCAGTTTGTCAATCTTCGTTTGGACGGGCTGTTCCTGCGCCGTCCCATATCGGTGTGCGACCTGGATGGTGACAAGCTCACACTGCTGTATAAGGTCGTGGGTACGGGAACGGAAAGAATGCGTGCTATGAAACCGGGATCGGTCCTCGATCTGCTCACCGGTCTGGGAAACGGTTATGATCTGTCCCCGGCTGGGGATAAACCGCTGCTGCTGGGAGGCGGGGCAGGCGTTCCGCCGCTTTATCTGCTGGCAAAAAGGTTGATCTCTCAGGGAAAAACGGTGTGCGCCGTACTTGGGTTCAACACCGCCTCCGATATCTTTTATGAAAAGGAATTCCTTTCTCTGGGCGTGAAAACGCTTGTTACCTGTGCCGATGGAAGCGCCGGGATCCCCGGCTTTGTCACGGATGCCCTGCCCCGGGAATACAGTTATTTTTACACCTGCGGGCCGGAACCCATGCTGAAGGCCGTTTTCAAAGCAGCGAAAACGGAAGGACAATTCAGCTTTGAGGAGCGTATGGGCTGCGGCTTCGGGGCATGCATGGGCTGCTCCTGCAAAACCTTGACCGGTTCCAAACGCATCTGCAAGGATGGACCGGTGCTGAAAAAGGAGGAGATCCTATGGGAAAAATGAACGTGACTCTCTGCGGCATCGATTTGGATAATCCCGTGATCCCGGCCTCCGGCACCTTTGGCTATGGCTATGAATTCGCGGAGCTGTATGATATCAACTGCCTGGGCACCTTTTCCTTCAAAGGCACGACAAAAGAAGCCCGCTTCGGCAATACCCCGCCCCGCATCGCCGAATGCACATCCGGCATGATCAATGCCGTGGGGCTGCAAAACCCCGGAGTGGACAAGGTCGTCGAACATGAACTGCCCCGGCTCAGGCAATGCTTTCACAAGCCTGTTATGGCCAATGTAAGCGGTTTTTCCGTGGAAGAGTATGCTTATGTCTGCGAAAAGCTGGACCGACAGGAGCAGGTGGGCTGGCTTGAAGTAAACATCAGCTGCCCCAACGTGCATGGAGGCGGCATGGCCTTCGGAACCGATCCTGC
Organism: Clostridia bacterium; assembly: GCA_045617125.1. Taxonomy (GTDB): domain Bacteria; phylum Bacillota; class Clostridia; order Christensenellales; family Aristaeellaceae; genus ZC3RG03. The sequence continues at coordinate 16,718 of JAZLIA010000050.1, forward strand.
CGCAGCTGCCTCTGTAGTCCGGGCTGTAAAAAAGGTCACTCACAAGCCGATCATCATCAAGCTGTCGCCCAATGTTCAGGATATTACGGTGCTGGCCCGGGCCTGCGAGGATGCCGGAGCGGACGGTCTCAGCCTGATAAACACCTTGCTCGGGATGCGGATAGACCTGAAAAGCCGCCATCCCGTCATACGCAACACCATGGGCGGCTTTTCCGGTCCGGCCATTTTCCCGGTGGCGCTGCGCATGGTATGGCAGGCCGCGAACGCTGTGCACATCCCCATCATCGGAATGGGCGGCGTACAAAGCGCGGAGAATGTGATCGAAATGATGCTGGCCGGCGCAACGGCGGTCGAGATCGGCTCCATGAACCTGACAGAACCATATATATGCCGGGATATCATCCACGATCTTCCCCGGGTGATGGAAAAATACGGCATCGACCATTTATCTGACATCATAGGAGGGATGAAACCATGGGACGCGACGTGATCATTGCCTGCGATTTTGCAAGCGCCGATGAGACCTTCCGCTTTCTGGACCGTTTCACCGGGAAAAAACCTTTTGTGAAGATCGGCATGGAACTTTTTTATGCCGAAGGGCCCGATATCGTACGGGAGATCAAACGCAGGGGACATCAGATATTTCTGGATCTGAAGCTACATGATATTCCAAACACCGTCAAAAAAGCCATGCATGTTCTGTCTGTACTGGACGTGGATATCTGCAACCTGCACGCTTCGGGCACCGGCCGCATGATGCAGGCCGCGCTGGAAGGCCTCACCCGCCCGGACGGCACCCGCCCGCTGCTCATTGCCGTAACTCAGCTCACCTCCACCGATCAGGAAACCATGGTAAAGGATCTTCTGATCGAAAAGCCGATCGATCAGGTCGTGATGCACTACGCGAAAACAGCCCAGCAAGCCGGATTGGACGGAGTGGTCTGTTCTCCCCTGGAGGCTGGAAAGGTGCATGAGCTCTGCGGGAAGGGCTTCCTTACCGTCACCCCGGGCATCCGCTTTGCGGACGGAGACACAGGAGACCAGAAGCGGATCATGACGCCCGCTCAGGCCAGAGAGATCGGCTCGGATTACATCGTGGTGGGCAGGCCGATCACTGCCGCCGCCGACCCGGCAGCCGCCTATGAACGCTGCCTTCATGAATTTGTAGATAAAGGAAGCGCTGATGAATGAGGTGGTGGCGATGAAGAATGCATTTTGCGTCAGATACAAGTGCAAAGATCGAAGGTTTACTGGGAGTAAATCGATATATTTGCACGTAGCAGATGGCGGAAAAGGCGTCTTCATCGCTGCCGCCGAATGATCAACGGTTCCTTAGGAAAGGGGAAAACAAAATGAACCTGAAAGAAACGATCGCCCTGGATCTGCTGAAGATCAAAGCCGTTTTTCTGCGTCCGGAAGAGCCATTCACCTGGGCCAGCGGCATAAAAAGCCCCGTGTACTGCGACAATCGACTCACCCTGTCCGATCCTGCGGTACGCAGCGATGTGGAAGAAGGGCTGAAGAAGATCATCGAAGAAAATTATCCGCAGGCCGAGGTCCTGATGGGCACCTCCACCGCAGGCATCGCCCATGCCGCCATTACCGCCCATCTGATGGGCTTGCCCATGGGCTATGTGCGCTCAGGCGCAAAGGACCACGGCCGTCAAAACCAAATCGAAGGCAAGCTGGAAAAAGGCCAGAAGGTCGTTGTGGTCGAGGATCTGATCTCCACCGGCGGCAGTGTGCTGGAAGTAGTAGACGTGCTGCGCGAGGCCGGGGCGGAGGTGTTGGGCATCGCCTCCATTTTTACCTATGGTATGCAGAAAGGCTTGGACCGGCTGGCCGCGGCACAGGTGAAAAATGTATCTTTGACAGACTTTGACTGTGTGACGGCTGTAGCAGCGCAGACAGGCTGCATCGTTCCTGCAGACCGTGAACGGCTGCTCGCGTTCCGGGATCATCCCAGTGATGAAAGCTGGATCGGAGGACCAAAATGAAAAGCCTGATCGACACCCTGGACCTGACAAAGGATGAGCTGCAGGAACTGATGGACACCGCGCTTGATATTCAGCGGCATCCGGAAAAATACAGCGAACGCTGTCATGGAAAAAAACTGGCCACGTTGTTTTTTGAGCCGTCCACCCGCACACGGCTCAGCTTTGAGGCCGCCATGTATGAACTGGGCGGTCATGTTCTTTCCGTTGCAAGCGCAGCTTCCGCCTCCACCTCCAAGGGTGAAAGCATTGCCGACACGGTGAAGACCGTCAGCTGCTATGCCGATATCATCGCCATGCGTCACCCCTGGGAGGGCGCGGCCCAGGTAGCTGCGCAAAGCGCGTCCATTCCCGTCATCAATGCGGGAGACGGCGGGCATTGCCATCCCACCCAGACTCTGGCCGATCTGCTCACGATCTATGAACGTCGGGGCGGTTTTCAGAATATGCGCGTGGGCTTATGCGGCGATCTCAAATACGGGCGTACGGTCCATTCTTTGATCGGTGCTCTCGCCAGATATGAGAATGTGGAATTTATCCTGATCTCCCCCTCCGAGCTGCGTCTGCCTGATTATGTAAAAGAAGACGTGATTGAAAAAAGCGGCCTCCGTTACAAAGAAACCGCTTCATTGGAGGAAAGCCTGGGAGAACTGGATATTCTGTACATGACAAGAATCCAGCGGGAGCGCTTTGATGACCCGGCAGAATATGAACGCCTCAAGGACAGTTATGTTCTTACAGAAGAAAAAATGCACAGGGCAAAAAAAGACTGCATGGTTATGCATCCGCTGCCCAGAGTGAACGAGATTAGCGTTCGGGTGGATCAAGACCCCCGTGCCTGCTATTTCAGGCAGATGCTGAACGGAAAATACATGCGTATGGCGCTGATCCTGAAGCTCCTGTCTGAAAAGGAAGAAAGAGCCATCCGGATCGGCAAGCCTGTGTCGGATGCGGTTTGCCGCAATCCGAAGTGCGTCTGCGCTGCAGAACAGGAATTGCCCCCCATGGAGCATCCGCTTTCTTCCGACGGTATCCGCCGCTGTTTCTACTGCGACAATGTGCTTTCCCCGTCCTGTACGAATCAACGGAACCTTGTGTATCCATTAGGAAAGGTCTGAAACGGTCAAAACCCTGTGACCCGCTTCTTACCATCCTGTTTTCCTCTTCCTCCGGCCCGCTGTATGGGTCAAAACAAACTGAGCTGTTCTCCTGTTTCCGGAAACGTGCGCAGATAGGCAAAGCATTCTTCCTCTGTGTCCATTATGCCGTGTTCCCGGCAAGTATCATGAAAAATTCTCATCAGCTCGTCATTCCGCGGGCTTTGGCATTCGTAGCGATTCCCGAAAAACTGAACATACTTTTGCTTCACCCCGGGAAAATGCCGGTCCAGGGCATTGTAAAAATATTCCCTGTCCCCCTCGCGCAGCGTGACCCCCATATTAAACAGGATAATCCCCTTCACTTCCGCCTCGATGCACAGATCCAGCAGCCCTTTTATGTTTTCGGGGGTGTCGTTGATGAACGGAAGGATGGGGGTCATCCACACGATCGTTGGAATATGATGATCCCGAAACACCCGAAGCGCCTCAGCACGCTCCCGCGTTGTGTTCACCCGGGGCTCTATCAGCCTGCATAGGTTTTCATCATAAGTGGTAAGCGTCATCTGCACAACACATTTGGCCTTCCGGTTGATCGACTCCAGCAGCGGCAGATCCCGAAGGATACGGGTGCTCTTGGTCTGCACGCACACCCCATAGCCATACCGGTCGATCACCTGAAGACACCGGCGGGTCAGCATCGTCTGCTCCTCCGCATGCAGATAGGGGTCACACATGGCCCCGGTCGAGATCATGCATTTTTTTCGCATGGACCTCAGGGCCTTTTCCAACAGCTCCGGCGCGTTCTGCTTCACCTCGATATCCTCAAACGGATGGGTAAAGCCATAGCACCGACTTCGGGCATCACAGTAAATGCACCCGTGGGTGCAGCCCCGGTAGGGGTTCATCCCCTTGGATTCCGAAAGGATCCCTTTCGCATCCGCAAAGTGCAATCCGATCCCTCCCTCCGGTCATGGACAGTTGATGCGCAAAAACTCACCAAAATACTTTTCCACCTCCGCATCAGACAGCTTGAAGTATTTTTTCAGATGATCCGGGATAAGGGCGGGCCGCTGACGCATGATCTCCGCCTTGTCCCGGATGTTCTTTTCCCAATTTTCCGGGGTAAGGCTGGTCCACCGCCCGCAATGGATACGGATGATGGGCTCCAGCCTGTCATGCCAGAGAAGGATCTCCGGTTCCAGCTTCTGCCATGTAAAATGCTCACACAGGATCTGCCCTGTCCGGGTCATGAACTTTTCCTTCATTTCGGGAACCTTCATCAGAGCCGCAAAGGGGATATGATCGAATTTTTCAGTCACCGCGGTCTTCACATCCTTGGCCAGATCTGCAATGGGCTGCGCCCCCAGATGCCGCATCGCGGTATCCAGATCGTATATCATCCATTTCCACTTGCCGCCCGGCACCTTGTAAAAGCGCAGGTTGTGCATATCCATGTTGCCAGTGATCATCTGATAGGCCATGCAGTCAAACAGGCTGTCCGTATCCACCCGTTCCAGCACCCACTGAAGGTTTTCCGCCTGATTCAGATCATGGGTCCTGCAGAACTGACGAAGCTCCTTATATTCCGCATTGCTGCCGTGAGAGACCGTTCCGTCCTGAGTGAGAATATCGATCTGGTCCCATTCTTCCTCCGGAACGTTCTCCAGCGTTCCAACAAAATATTTGTTTGCCCGTTCCCTGATGTTGCAATGCCCCCACATTTTTCCGTTGATATATACGAGAGCCGGCCGGGCATCGCACACCGCGCACGCCGAATCCAGCGCGAGCCCGGTGAGCATGGCATCGCGGAAGCGCAGTCCGTCCCGAAGCCCTTCGCTTCCGCCGTTTCTGAGTACGAAGGATTTGACAGAGGTATAATCCCGATGGGGGAAGGGATTAAAATCGAACCGGTCCTTCCCGTATGCGGAACGGGCAAAAAACGCCAGCGATTTCTGGGTATGCTGGCGGCTGATCGCACCGGCGACCTTCATGCCGCAGTTCTGTTCGATCACCCTTTCTCCGCTCTCATCAAAAAATTCAATGCTGGCCGGATACTCCCAATCCTGTTCATAATTCTTTTTACTGCCGCTGCCGTTTACCAGAATGCCGTTGGAACCATACAGATAATCATTGTCGGTGATGACGCTCACCACACACACGTTTTCCCGAAGCCCCACAAAATAGGTGCCGGATACCGTGTCGCTCATCAGCTGCCCATCCTTCCGGGCCCGGGCCCGCACCGGGGTGATCCCGTCCACGGTAAAGGGGCCGGTGTACACCGGGCTTTTTTCCGTGGGCACAGAGCCATCCAGCGTGTAGAAGATCACCGCATCCTCCGGGCCCGAGATCGTCACGTTCACGCTTTCCCGGTAAAAGCCCGGCTTCGTTTCCAGTTTGGGCGTTCCGGTGCGTGTTTCAAAGCCGCTGTCACAATTCTTTTTTTCCGGGGTCCCTTTTTCCAGCAAAAGATACTCCGTCCCCTGGTCTCCCGGCAGGCCGAGGGTCAGGTTTCCCGGCAGGTCTTCCCAGCTTACCCGGCTCACCAGCACCCCCTCCGGGTCTATCAAAGAAAGGGTCCCTCCCCGGGCAGGAAGAGAAAAACCGGCACAGGGGGTTTTACTTAAGGTGCTCTCTGTCATCAGGATCCTCAGATACCCTCCGTGCTGCAGGCTCAGCCCCTGAAACACATATTCCTTTTCATCGTTCAATTTCAGCTTCCAGCCCTTCAGGCTGATATTCTTTTTCCCGTTGTTTTTCAGCTCGATCCAGTCATACCCGGCGCTTTTGAAAAACGGCGCTTCTGAAGCGGAAAGCTCGTTGAAGCACACCTCACCGATCACATTTTCCGCTCTTTCCGGTACGGGCTCAAACCGGTTTTCCGCACCGGGAGTAGGAGAAAGCGTGCGCAGCCACATTCCCTGCTCCGTCAGGGCCAGGGAGATCCCTTTTTCCTGCGGTCCGAACTCCACGGTCTGCACAGGTTTATCCCGGAAAAAAAGACACAAAGCTTCCCCGTCCGCACTCAGCCGGAAGGGGGCATGCATTTCCTCATCCGTCATATCCTTCCCGGAAAGAAAAATGACCGCATAGTCTCCCGGAAGCAGTATCCTGTCCGGAAAGCGGAATTTTCCGGGTTCCTCCGGATCGTCGGAAAGGGTGTATTCCGACAGCAATACCGGTTCGCTGCCCGTGTTCCGGATCTCCGCCCAGTCGGAAGCGTCTCCGTCCCGATCGGTGATCACGGCTTTTTTATTATCCGCCATGATCTCGCTGAGGAGAAGGGTTCCTTCCTCCGCAAAGGAAAAACCGGATGGGATCGAAAAAATCACCAGCAGCGCCGCCGCCGCCCTGCGGAACAGACCCATTTTATTGTGTTTCACAGTCTTCTTCTCCGTCTGTCTTTATCGGTTCAGCGTAATTTCGAATGTATCGTCTCTTTCCAGGCACTTCTCTGTCACAAAGGTCAGGCGATACAGCGAGCCCGGCCAGCTGTTTGCCATGCGCGGATCGGTCACCGGGATCTCTTCCAGATCCGCCTTCATGCACGGATTCGCCTTGATCCGGATCCCTCCGGTCATCACACAGCCCGGTGTGATCCGGGGAGCATAACGCAGCAGGAACACATAGGTCACCTTTTCTTCCCGGGGCAAAGCGATCTGATCCCGGATCAGGATCCCCTCCCCGGTGTTTCTGAATGTACGCTTGACCCTCAACGCAGTCCCCTCCGGATAGGCTCCGGTAAGATCCGCCTCCAGCCCATCCTCCAGACAGCGCACCTCCTTCGCACCGCGGTCTTCTCCCTCTTCCTGCTCAGTCTGGCCGATCAGGGGCACGTTATGATTCCGCGAACGGGTGTTCCACAAAGTGTAGCGCTGATTGGAAAAGGTAAGCCCGGAATAGGTCATATTTCCGGCATCCACGATCTGCGGGTCTTCCCCTGAAAAAACCATGAAGGAGCCCACATCATTGTGGTTGTGGCTTTCATGATTGGTGCCGCCCTTGCACACCAGGGTCATGCCCCCTGCTTCCCGGATCCTCAGTCCAAGATCCGGCAGATACAGATCCCGGCAGGGAACAGCCTCCTTTGGCGCCTCAGCGTCCGGTTCAAACAGATAACTCAGCAGCCTCCACAGCTGCGGCGTATCCGAAAAACCGGCCTGCAGCCCCGAATCCATGCTATAGCCAAGGGCGATCATCGCGGTGCTCCCGGTTTTCCTTCCGGCTGTACGCAGCCTTTCGGAGCTGAGATAAGGCCGGGCATCACAATCGGCAAAATTGACAAAATACCTTCCGCCCAGCCAGACTCCGGCAGGATAGGTGAGCAGGGCTTTGATCTTCGGATCCGTCCAGAAAACCGCCCTTTCGCGGGTCACCCGCTCCAGCAGCTCCAGCGCATCCATCAAAGAGCCTCCAGCAACATTCCAGTAGGCAGCCCCCTCATCACAGCCGCCATCCGCAGGCATAAAGTCGATATACCGGTCCAGCATCAGGCATGCCCTGGTCAGCAGCCTGCAGAGCCGCCGCTTTTCCCGCACGCACACGCAGGCGCACAGCATCACGTTGGAAACGATCCAGGGCGTCCAGTTGTTCAGATCCTTCCTTGCGGTGAAGCCGGTCCACCAGAAATCATTTCGGCTCTCAAACAGGCGGATCACCCGCTTTCCGATCTCCTCCTCCGCTCTCTCCCGGATCTGCACACACAGCGCATCCGGATCCTCCCGGGTCAAAAGCAGCGACAGTGAAAGCAGCATCCCGGTCTGCGCGGCAAAAAGATCCAGCTCCGGATCGGAAGGATCCGGCAGGGGATGACCGTTGTTATGGGCGCTGAGCACCCAGGTGCTCTCCTCGCAGATCGCCCAAATCATATCCCCCAGTTTCACAGCATCCTGCGCATTTCTGTGCAGGGCATAATGCAGCAGCACCGCCATCAGCATTTTTCGGCGGAGAAAATAAGGCCGTTCCATGCTTTGCCGGTCTTTCTTTTCAACAAAAGCCATATAATCCGAAGCCCGCAGCACCGGAAACAGCTCGCGTTCATACTGCGCGTAAAGCTGATCGATCTCCTCCTTCTTTTTCCCGCTCAGCCCCTCCCAGCTTTTCCGGTCGACACAGGAGGGAAACAAATCAGGAACCGGAAATTCCAGCGTCTGCTCCAGAGGACAGAGAGTAAGGAACGAGCCAAGAATCCCGCTTGTTTTTTCCATATCATTTTCTCCCCGCGTTTTCGCGTATCTGTTCTTCTCTGAAAGAAAGCAGCTTCTGATTCAGTTTTTTATAGATCCTTTCCCGGAACCATTCTTCCGTGCTGCTTTCCACAGCGCCCTCCGGCGAAAACCAGCGAAGGGCGCTGTTTTCATCCTCTTTCACTCGGAGGGGCTCCTTTTCGTCCGCACAGATCAGGTAAGTCACGTTCAGATGCAGGTGGGAAGGCACATAGACCCCCCGTTTTTCGTGCCCGTCCACAGTAAGGATCTCCACAGAAAAAATATCCTTCTTCAGCGGAAACACCTTTTCGATCCCGCTTTCCTCCTTCACTTCCCGAAGGGCCACGCGCAGCAGGTCTTCATCCCCGTCGGCATGACCGCCGAGCCACGAAAAGGAATGATAAATATTGTGATAGGCCATCAGCACCCGATCCATCCGCTCGTTCACCGTCCAGGCTGAAGCCGTCATGTGGCAGGTGAGGTTTTCCCGTGAAAACAGTTCCTTCCCGCTTCGCAAAAGGCAAAGCAGATGATCACGGTCCCTTTCTTCCTGCTCACAGAAGGGAACGAACGCTTCAAGCTCACCGATAAGAAGCTCCTTCATACTTTTCCTCCGTTTCCAAACCGTCTCGTCCCATCTATTATATGTCACATCGCAGATGATTTACAAGCAATGGAAGCGTCTGTTTTTCCCTTTCGCTCCCAAACAGGCTCAATTCCGGGCATTTATGCAAATTATACCGCTTTATACAACCCGATTTGTATATTATACAAAATCATCCTTGACTTTATCAAAATCAATGGTATAATGCGTGTATATTATGCAGGTGCAAAAGGACCCACGCATAATAGAGGAAGTAAAACGAGCCTTACGGCTTTCACGGAGGAACATCATGGATAAAAAGAGTATCAAAAAAGTGGTTCTCGCCTATTCCGGCGGCCTGGACACCTCGATCATCATTCCCTGGCTGAAAGAAAATTACAACAACTGCGAAGTGATCGCCGTCAGCGGCAATGTAGGCCAGGCGGACGAGCTGGAAGGCCTGGAAGAAAAGGCGCTGAAGACCGGCGCAAGCAAGCTCTATGTGCTGGACCTTACGGATGAATATGTGGATGAATACATCATTCCCACCATGAAAGCCGGCGCCATTTATGAAGATTACCTGCTGGGCACCAGTCATGCCCGCCCCTGCATCGCCAAGGGGCTGGTAGAGATCGCACTCAAGGAAAACGCCGACGCCATCTGCCACGGCTGCACCGGCAAGGGCAACGATCAGGTGCGCTTCGAGCTGGCCATCAAGCACTTTGCTCCTTCCATGCCTGTGATCGCACCCTGGCGTGAATGGGATATTAAGAGCCGTGATGAGGAGATCGATTACGCCGAAGCCCATAACATCCCCCTGCGCATCAACCGTGAGACCAACTACAGCAAGGATAAAAACCTGTGGCATCTTTCTCATGAGGGCATGGATCTGGAAAACCCTGAGAACGAGCCTCAGTACGAAAAGCCCGGCTTGCTGGAAATGGGCGGAAGCCCCATGCAGGCGCGGGACGGACCCACCTATATCACACTGGACTTTGAAAAAGGCGTTCCTGCAGCCCTGAACGATGAAAAGCTCTCCACCAAGGAAATCATCCTCCGTTTGAACGAGCTGGGCGGCAAAAACGGCATCGGCATCATCGATATTGTGGAAAACCGTCTGGTGGGCATGAAGTGCCGCGGCGTATATGAGACTCCCGGCGGCACCATCCTTTACCGGGCTCACGAAGCGCTGGAAAGCATCACGCTGGATAAGATGACCCTGCATGAAAAGCAGCGCCTCTCCGTCACCTTCGCGGAGCTGGTCTACAACGGTCAATGGTTCACCCCTCTCCGGGAAGCCCTTTCCGCGTTTGTGGATAAGACCCAGGAAAAGGTAAACGGCAGGGTGCGGCTCAAGCTCTACAAGGGCAACATCATCAAGGCGGGCATTTCCAGCCCCAATTCCCTCTACAGTGAGGAGATCGCCACCTTCGGCGCCAGCGATTACGATCAGAAGGATTCCGCCGGCTTTATCACCCTCTACGGCCTGCCCATCAAGGTTCAGGCGATGGTGGACGCGGCACAGAATAAATGATTTTTACCCCTTATCGGGGTTTGGGGGGCGTTATGCCCCCTGTTTCATTTACAGGATCAGGAGTACAGTATATGGCAAAGATGTGGCAGGGCGTAACAAACGCCAACACCAACAAAGCGGCGGATGATTTCAACGCCTCCATCCGCTTTGATCAGAGAATGTACGCCCAGGATATTCTGGGCTCCATTGCCCACGCAAAAATGCTGGGCAGGCAGGGCATCATTTCCGCGATCGACGCGGAAAAGCTCTGCGACGGCCTTACGCAAATTTTGGAAGATATCCGCTCCGGAAAGCTGCCGATAGACGAAAACGCCGAGGATATCCACATGTTTGTGGAGCAGGTGCTCACCGAACGTTTAGGCGAAGTGGGCAAAAAACTGCACACCGCCCGCAGCCGGAACGATCAGGTCGCGCTGGATGTGCGAATGTACCTGAGAGACGAGATCGACACCATACAGGAAAAGCTGAAAAAGCTCATCATGGCTGTGACCGAAAAAGCACGGGAGGGAAAAGGCTTCGTATGTCCCGGCTACACCCATCTGCAGCGGGCGCAGCCCATCCTGTTTGCCCATCATCTTCTGGCTTACGATATGATGTTTCTCCGGGATCTTGACCGTCTGAGCGACTGCAGGAAGCGTATGAATGTAAGCCCCATCGGCAGCTGTGCCCTGAGCGGCACCACCTATAACACCGACCGTTTCTTTGAGGCACAGCAGCTGGGCTTTGACGGGGTATGCCAAAATTCCATCGACGGGGTGTCCGACCGGGATTTTGCCCTGGAACTGCTCAGCAATCTATCCGTGATCATGACTCATCTTTCCCGCTTCTCTGAAGAAGTGATCCTGTGGAGCAGCTGGGAATTCCGTTTCGTTTCCCTGGATGACGCCTTCACCACCGGCTCCTCCATCATGCCCCAGAAGCGCAATCCTGATATGGCCGAGCTGGTTCGGGGCAAGACCGGCCGGGTGTTTGGCAGCATGCTGGCCCTGTTCACCGCCCTCAAAGGCCTTCCCCTTGCCTATAACAAGGATATGCAGGAGGATAAGGAGCAGCTTTTTGACGCCTGCGACACGGTGAAGGCCTGTGTGGATATTTTCACCGGGGTGATCTCCACCATGACGCTCCGTCCCGAAAACATGCGTAAAGCCGCGGGGGAGGGCTTCATCAACGCCACCGACCTGGCGGATTATCTGGTGCGCAAGGGTCTTCCCTTCCGCAGCGCCTATAAGGTGAGCGGTCAATTGGTTGCCCAGTGCATGCAGCAGGGCCTTACCCTGGAAACGGTTCCCCTCGATATGTACAAAAACGCCTGTGACCTGATCGAAGCCGACATATACGACGCGGTCAACCTGGATCAATGTGTCGCCACCCGCATTTCATTTGGCGGCACCGGGCCAAAATCGGTAGAAGAGCAGCTTAAATGGGTGCAGGAGCAGTTAAAGCGTAAGGAATGATCGCCTGTTATTATCAAATCGTCATGATTGGTCTATCGCACATTTTTTATATACGCTCCCGCTGAATGATCTATAAAAAAGCAAAACAGAGCATTTTGCAGCATCTGCTTCATGCTCTGTTTTGTTTCTATAGGGCTGTGCAGCAGCCCAAAGAATAATGATGACCCGTTCTGAAAGTTCGCCACCGCTCACCGTAATGAAAAAGCCACTTCTGTTATACCCCGACTTTGCCAGAATAAAAAAGAGCAACCTCAAGCCAGATAATGACTTGAGGTATATTTGTCCAAAATAATTGGTACGTGCAATCAGAAGATCGCCACAGAAGATTTCAGTGAACGAAGATCGCCAAGTGTGAATAGCTGCAGAGGGATGTGCAGATTCAAGGCCGTGCATATCATTTTCAGATCATCATTATCTAAGCCATTCATCCGGTAGTACTCATCTGACAGTTGGTCTATCGACCAGGCACGTAATGCTTTCTG
>JAZLIA010000051.1:0-11866 GCA_045617125.1 Clostridia bacterium
ATCAGTGTTTTTTCAGGCTCGATTTTCTGCCCACTAGCCAGCATTAGGTTTTGCAGAATGCGGTCAACATCCTTGGTAGTCTCAAAAAACTGCTTGTATTCTTCGTTTTCATCAAAGTTGAAATAGGCAGTATTTTCATAGTTCTGTCTGCCGAATTCCTTGAGAATCCATGTCTTACCGACCTGACGCACACCTTTTAAGATCAGTGGCTTGCGGTATGGTGAATTCTTCCACTCCAATAGTTTGTTCAAAATCAATCGTTCCATAGTTCCGCTTCTCACACTTTATTTAAAGTTTTAGGGGGTATTCTCACTCTTTTATTATATGCAGAAGAAGTGAAAAATGCAACACACAATCACATAATTATATCAAACTTATGTTTACAGAATCACACTTTTATTGTAAAAAATGTTTTCCGTGAAACATAATCCGGTTACTGGAGTTGATTGGAGAACAGAAAACTCATCTTTGGACTGGTAAATGAACCGACCGATCAGGCAGGTATTCCATGATATATTTTCGAATCAGAACATGGGCTTCTATTCCGGTTTCTTTCGAAAGATTACGTATAAGATCCTTCAATTGTCTTGATTAGCGTGAATGTAAATACTGATTTCAAGATACAAAGAAAAAGGGCTGTCGCATCAGCAAGCCGTATATGCTGATGACAGCCTTAATTCTATTTATACCATCCATATATTGGCTGCCAAAGTGAATAATATTCTAAGCTCACTTTGCTTCTTGAACAACCCTTTGTTTTTTCAGCGCCAGGGTGTTGCATAGCGCGGTCATCAGCATGAAAACGGCACACAATATAAATCCCCAGGCAAGGCCGGGTCCGGGACTGTCAAACCATCCCAGTATGGTAGGCGAGATGCCCTCGCCCAGATACAGCGCCAGCATCATCAAGGTGGTTGCCAGCATCGTATTGCCCCTCACCCCGCTGCAGGCCGTATCCAGCATGCAGGGAATGAGTGCGCCGAAGCACAGCCCGCACAGGCAGAGACACACGCACAGCGCCGCGGCATTGCCGCTGACGAGTCCGGCTGTGAGCAGAACCGCCGCCAGCACGCCGCCCCATTTCAGATATCTGCGCACCGGGATGCCGGTAAAGGGGAAGAGGAAGCGGCTGAGCATCACGCCCAGAAACGAAGTGAATTGCCCAAGGCCGCCCTGAAACCGGAGCAGCACCTCGGGAAGCGTTCCCATGTTCATTTCCTCTGTAAGCCGGTTTGCCCAGTTGTTCAATCCGGCGAGGAAAAAACCGTGCGCCGCCATGCCGAAGGTGAAAAGCAGCAGCGGCCCTGCGGTGAGCATGTTTTTCATTTCCTTCAGGGAAAGGGGCTGCTCTTTCATGCTGGCGTCAGGCGGTGTTTTCCTTCCGGAAACGGAAGCCAGCACGATCAGCGCGGCGGTGCCAAACAGGGCTACCAGCTGAAACACCTGTCCGTATGCTGTGCCGCCGGTAAGGAGGAGCGAAAAAAGCAGGGGAGCCAGCATGGATGTGATCCCGTAGAAGGTGTGCAGGATGCACATCATTCTTGTTCCGGTTTTTCCTGTGTACAGGTCCGCCATGCAGGAGGACAGCAGCGTATCCATAAACCCCAGGCCGATTCCGATCACGACCCAGAGAAAAATGTAAACGGGATAGGTTCCCGCAAGATCGATCAGGAACAGGGGAAGGGCGCACAGGCCGATCCCGACTGCGAGCAAAGTGGTTTTGCGGATCTTTCCGATCAGAAACAGCGATATCAGAAACGCCCCGATCCCGCCCAGCGAGGACACGGTTCCCGGCAGTCCTTGGGCAGAGCCGGTAATGCCGAATTCCTGCGACACGGGATCCATCAGGGCTCCAAGGGCGGCGAAAATGCTGCTCATGAAGATCATGCACATGAGAAGCGTTCCGGCCAGCAGGGCTTTTTTGCGTGTTTTCAACGTGTGCGCACCTTCTTTCGTACGGCTTTGCTGTCAGTTATCCATTTCTTCATAAGCGGAAAGCCCGCGCTTTCCTTCTGCCTTCTGATCTCCGTGCTTTACAAACAGCATGGTCACGACGCTCAGCGCAACGAATACCGCGCCGTAGGGGAACAGGATGCGGTAGTCAATATTGCGCATCAGCGTGCCGCACAGGGCAGGCGTTGCGACCTGGGCGGCCATGGAAGCGGTGTAGTAAAAGCCGGTGAAGCGCCCGATATCGGATCCCTTGCACATTTCCACCACCATGGGCAGGCTGTTCACGTTGATCGCCGCCCAGGCAAAGCCGACCAGTGCGAAGAGCACGTATACCGGAATGGTGATCGTGCTGCTTGAGCGCGTCAGGAAGTAGCCGAGCGCAAAGCACACTGTGAGCATCGATGCGCCAAGGATGATCGTTTTTTTACGCCCGATCCGGGACGCGAAAACGCCAATGGGAATATAGGAGACGATCGCGCCGACGGTTCCGATCAGAACACAGGTGGCTGCGCCTCCGATGCCTTCGCCCATTACCGTGCTTACGTAGGTGGTGAACCAGGTGGTCACGCCGTTGTAACCGAAAAACCAGAGCGCGATGGACATGAGCAGGAAGCCGAGCGACTTTTTTACTGCTCCGGGCAGCCGCTCATCGCCGCTTCCGTCATCCTCTGCCAGGTTCCATTCAGGGTGCTGCTTTTCAAGAAGGCTGTTTTCCTCCGCAAGCTTCGGCTCCTTCACCAGCAGGAACAGCAGCGCCACTGCCACAAACATGATCGCTGCCACGATCAGGAAAAGCGGCTGATAATCCACGTGCGCAAGATCCCGGGTTTTTGACGCGGGATACATCACCGCGGTGATCCCCAGATACAGCGCCCCGCCCAGCGCTCCCATCAGGTTGATGATCGCGTTGGCTTTGGATCGCAGGGGCTTTGGCGTCACATCGGGCATCAGGGCGACCGCGGGGGAACGGTAAATGCCCATTGCCACCAGCAGCAGCCCCAGCACCACCACAAACGAGATCATGCGGAAGGGGCTGGCCTCCGCCGCGTAGGCATTATCAAGCAGGGGAAGCACATTCATCAAGATCACGGCACAGCCGGTCCCGAACAGGATGTATGGCATACGTTTTCCGATGCGCGTTTTTGTTTTGTCGGAAAGGCCGCCGAAGAAGGGCAGCAGGAACAGGGCCAGCACATTATCCGCCCCCATGATGATGCCGGAAACGGTTTCATTCATGTGGAACGTGTTGGTCAGAATGAGCGGAACGATCGCGTCATACAATTGCCAGAAGGCACAGATGGAAAGGAAAGCCAGTCCTACCAGAAAGGTTCGTTTGTTATCCAGCTTCATTTTGGCGTTCTCCTTCAAAAAATACTTTATAAAATGAGCCTTATCCCTTATAATCAGTTTACACGATATTTTCTGAAAACGCAAGGAGATCGAACCGTGACACGACTTACACCGGAACAGAGATCCCACTTCATTCGTAAAAACTATGCCCATCGTGGATTGCACACACCCGACCGTTCCGTGCCCGAAAACTCATTGGCGGCATTCCGGCGCGCGCGGGAGCGCGGATATGGGTTTGAACTGGATGTTCAGTTTTCTTTGGATGGCCGGGTGGTCGTTTTTCATGATGACACTTTGGAACGGGTCACGGGAAGGACTGGCCGGGTGGATTCCTTTTCGTGGGAGGAACTGAAAAGGATGCTGCTTTGCGGAACGGAGCAGACGATTCCTCTTTTCGCTGATGTGCTGAAGATCACGGAGGGCGGAGGTCCCCTGATCGTGGAATTGAAAAACGGCCCCCGGAATGCGGAGCTGTGCCGTGCCACCCTGGAACATCTGAAAGGGTATAAGGGCGATGTGTGTATCGAATCCTTCAACCCCTTCATTGTCAACTGGTTTAGGAAGAACGCGCCCGATATGGTGCGCGGCCAGCTGAGCGCGCCTTATTCTGTGATGAAAGAGTATGTCGGCAACGCTTTCATCGCGTTTCTTCTCAGCCGTTGTGCTTTTTCTTTCCTGAACCGGCCGGATTTTATTGCCTATCAGGCGGGAAAGCGTCCCCGCAGGGTGCTCCGCCTACGTAAAAAAGGCGTGATGCTTTTTGCATGGACGCCTCATGAAGTACCGCCCCCGCAGGAAAATGACGGTGTGATCTTTGAGTATTACGAGCCCGGCCCCACGTTTTAACATTTGTTTCGTTTTTACCCGGCGCGGGATGATCGGAGGTGAAATAGGATGATCGAGGGGATCCATCATTTTTCCATGAAGTGTACGAAGGAAGAAAAGGATGAGGTGATCCGGTTTTATTGCGGCATCCTCGGCATGAAAACAGCCATGCAATGGGAAAACGGTTTCATGCTGGATAGCGGAAACGGGCTTATTGAAGTGTTTATCAGCCCGGAAGGGAGCAGAGCGACCGGCGCGATCCGCCATATCGCGCTGGAGACCCAAAGCGCGGATGAATGCGCCCGGGCAGCACAGGAGGCCGGATACACGGTGTTTTTGGAGCCCAGAGAGATCGAGCGGCCTGTGAGGGCGCGCATCGCGTTTTGCTTTGGACCGCTCGGCGAGCAGATTGAGTTCTTTCAGCCTCTTGAAGGGTAAACCGGATCGTTCAGGCTACTGTGTTTTTCAGCTTTTGATCGGAGCAATGGACGAACTTTGAAAAAACGGACAAAACTGTTTGCTGAAGGAAAAGCATTTGTGCCGGGAACGGAATATAATGCAGCCTGTCAACCGAGTTGGAACGAACGGAGGATGAACGAACTGTGGAATGGCTTACATGCCTGAAGGAATCCATTGACTTTATGGAGGAGCATCTGACGCAGATCCGCAGCCCGCAGGAGGTGGCGGATCATGTGCACATGTCCGCCATGTATCTGCAAAGGGGCTTTCAGATCATGACAGGGTACACCATCGGGGAATACATCCGGAACAGAAGGCTTTATCTGGCGGCTGCCGAGCTTTTTGACCGGGATGTGCCCGTGATCGAGCTGGCGATGAAATACGGCTATGACAGCCAGGCCGGTTTTGATAAGGCGTTTGTGCGGTTCCACGGGGTTACTCCAATAGAGGTGCGTAAAGGCAGCTGCAGCATCCGCACGTTCAACCGGTTGAACATCATGATCGCGGTGAACGGAGGAGAAAGCATGAAGTTCAGCATTCAGAAAAAAGAAAAAATCTGTGTGGTCGGTTTCAGCAGGGTCTTTTCGGGAACGGATTCCTATGAAATGATTCCGCTGTTCTGGGATGAGATCATCGGGAAGTATGCCTCCCATCTGATGAAGGGGCAGATGCCGGAGGGCGCGATGGAACAGTATGTTGCGGCGCACCATATTGGGGAATTCGGCGTATGCATCGATGATATGGGCGAGGAGCATTTTCACTATATGATCGCCGGGTATGACATGGGGGAGCCTGTGCCGGAAGGAATGACAACGCATAAGATCGAAGCGGCGGAATGGGCTGTGTTTGACTGCACGATGAAAACACTGCAGCAAACCAACACCGCGATCTGGCAGGAGTGGCTACCGGGAAACCATGAATATGAGGTCGCGGGGAAGGAATGCATAGAGTGGTATTCCCCTGAAGGAACCCCCGGCCCGGATCAGAAATGCCAGATCTGGATCCCGGTGAAGAAAAGGTAAAAAGGTATCTCTGTCCGGCCTGTCTTTTTCAAGGAAGACGGGCCGGGCCTGTTTCTATGACGAAATTGCAGCGCGGGAGGATGGCAGACCGGACGGCAGGGAAATGCGGGGTTTCTATTGCTACAGGCGCTTTTTTACGCTATAATTCCGACGAAGAGTACAAGATATTTTTCGTGTTTCATAAAGGAGAGGAAAAAGCATGTTTGAAAGAGTGGAGCTGAAACAGCTGAACGATCATATCTGGCTGATGGATGATCAGCATGAAGCCACGGGCTACATTGTGGCGGGCAGCAGGCGGGCGCTGATCATTGACACCATGAACGGCTTTGAAAACGTGGCGGCCATTGCTGAAACTGTGACGGATCAGCCTTTGACCGTTATCAACACCCACGGCCACTGTGACCACATTTACGGCAATGTGTGGTTTGATGAGGCGCTGCTGGATGAACGGGATCTGGAGCTTGCCTCCCGGCACAGCGCCATGCCGGAGTTTGCGAAGGCCTGTGAGGAATATTCGCTTCGCATGCCGCCTTTCAGAACGGTGAAGGAGGGGGACACGATCGATCTGGGGTCCCTGACCGCCGAGATCATTTCCCTTCCGGGGCATACCCCCGGCAGCCTGTGCGTGCTGATCCGGGAAGATAGGATCCTGTTTACCGGTGATGGTATCAACCGCCATTTGTGGATGCAGCTGGAGGAATCGCTGCCGCTGGAACAGCTGCTTTGCAGTCTGGACCGGGCAGCCGCTTTGGTGAAAGGCCGGGCGGACCGCATTCTGCACGGCCATGCCCAGGGCTTTGAGGATATTTCCCTGTTGGACCGGCTGCGGGAGGGCGTGCGCGAGCTGGTGGAGCAGAAGGGAACGGAGGTTACCGATGGTGACCTGGAATATAACTGGTTTGGCGGAAAAGCCCTGCAGCATGTGTTTGACAAAAACAGCGTTATCGTTTACACCCGTGATAAGCTTCCGGGGAACGGTATATCATAATAAAGAAACAGGTGATCCGGTTTATCCGGTAGGAGGATGAAGATGAAACTGACTCATGATGAACTGAAAAAGATCTATTTTGGCGCATATCGGTTTTCAGAAACGGAAGATGGATGGCTTCAGGCGTTTCAATACAGCAAGGAGCAGATGGATTACCTGAAAAAGGTGTCGGATTTCTGGTTTGTCCGTTGTGACGCTTCCACCGTAAAAACCTTGGAATTTACAACGGAAGCGGAAGAAATCGCCTTTGATTATAAGATCATCTGGGTCGGCTCTGAGGATTCCTTCGAGCTGGCTGTTGATGAGCTGATCTTGGATATCCGCTATCTTCACGGCATGGAAAGGGAGGGCAGGCTGAAATTCTCTCTGCCTTCCGGCAGAAAAAAGGTGACCGTGTATCTGCCGTCGGATGCCACTGTTCTGATACGCGATTTTGAAACCGACCGCTCTGTCACGCCCGTCGTGAAGGGGCCCAAAGTGCTCTGGCTTGGCGATTCCATCACGCAGGGCTTCGGGCCGCTCCGTTCGGCCTGCACGTATGTCAGCGTGGCTAACCGCATTTTGAATTATGATATCCTCAATCAGGGAATTGGCGGATATGTTTACGATAAAAATATCCTGATGAAAATGGAAGGCTACGTTCCCGAAAAGATCATCGTCGCGCTCGGAACCAACCAGTTTGGCTGTGAGACCATGAAGGATGTGGAGGAATATTATGCCCGGCTGACGGAGGTTTACGGAAGCGCTGTGCCCATCCTGTGCATTACCCCGCTCTGGCGGGGGGATGTGCCCAATGGCTATGAAACGCTTGCAGAATTCTGCAGGAACGTGAAGAAGATCGCGGAAAGCTATCCGAACGTAAAGATCGTTGAGGGCTTCAAGCTGGTTCCCCATCTGCCGGAATATTTTCTGGATCAGCTTCATCCCAATTGCTTCGGTGCTGAGGTGTATGGAAGAAACCTGGTTCGGCAGATAGAACAGCTGGGGTTTTGAGAAACCGAACGGGCAGAGGCACGAAGAACATCCCGGCTTGATGCTGCCGGGACGGGACGCCCACAGAAGGAGAAAGCGGATGGATTATTACCGGAAACTGAAATATCACTACCGCCCGGCTCATGGATGGATCAGCGATCCGAACGGATTGGTCTTCTTTAAGGGACAGTATCACGTTTTTTATCAGCATGCCCCGCATCGGGAGCAGCCGTTTGACGAGCCAATGCATTGGGGACACGCAGTCACACGGGATTTTCTGCATTGGCAGGAACTGGAACCGGCGCTGGTTCCGGACAGGCCCTATGATCAGGGAGGCTGCTGGTCGGGAACGGCCATTGTGAAGGATGAGGTGCTGTATCTGTTCTATGCTTCCGTTGACGGGAATGGAAACCAGCGGGTGAGCATGGCTCGGTCGGAGGATGGGATCTGTTTCAGAAAACACAGCGGCAACCCTGTCATTGCCGATATCCCGCCGGATGGGTGCGCGGATTTCCGCGACCCTGCGGTTGCCTTTGTTAACGGACGGTATCGTTTGGTGATGGCGACCGGGCATGCGGAAACAAAGCAGGCGCGTCTGCTGCTTTATGAAAGTGAAGATCTGTACACCTGGGATTATAAAGGCATTATGGCTTCCTGGGAAAACGGGATCTTTACGGAGTGCCCGTCCTTCCTGCAAAAGGAGGAGGAATGCTGGCTCACGGTATCGGTTTGTCTTCAGAACTCCCGGTCTTTTTCCGCCATGGTGGGCAGCTTTTCGGAAGATCGTTTCATGCCAAGCATCATTTCAACGGTGGATCAGGGGCCGGATCAGTATGCCGGGCAGGCCTTCCGGGACGGTCAGGGCCGAGTGCTGCTCCTCACCTGGATCCCCGGCTGGGATTATGCCCGCAAATTCCCGAAGAATATCGGCTGCATGTCCATTCCGAGGGAACTGAGCGTTCGGGATGGAAAAATCGTTGGCTATCCGCCTGCGGAGCTGCAGCCCCTGTTGTGCGACAATGATGAAGCCGTCACGCTCACGCAGGACGGCTTTGAGATCAGGCGGGAGGGGCGTGACAGTCTGGTGTATAAGGGGCCGGTACGTTCCCTGAAGATCCTTCGTGACGGTCCTTTTGCAGAAGTGTTTTTGAATGAGGGAGAACAGGTTTTCTCGGTCCTGCTGTGATCCGCTTTACTGTTAAGCTTTTAAACTCATTTAGTATGAAATAAAGGGACAGGACTATTTCAAAACGGTAAAAATGAACAGCATGCAAACATAAAAAAGCCGCACCCATTCAGGAGCCCCCGTTTCAGCTGAATGTCCATGCCATACCTCCCATCACATAATACATCGAAACACGAAGCATACGAGCTGTCAAGAGGGAATGACGGAAGAGGCACAAAAAAAGGGGGCGGGCGTTTCCCTCTGCCCCCAAGCGCTGCCATGAAACAGATTATTTACTTAAAAATGTTGATAACCCCGTTTTTTATGATATGCTTATGCTGATGATTGATGTGAAAAACCGGAATGCCGACAGGCTGGCTGCATTCGGAAAACAGGAAAGTGATGGAGAAAACGATGATCGATACGAATTACAGAATTGAAGCACTGGTATATTTGCTGGATCAGGCCTGTCTGCCCGAAAAATACGGGCCGCTCATCCCGTTCAAAGAAGATCTGATCTCAAATTCCCGCAGGATGGGGTGTAAAACCAAGAATGATATTGCGGAGCTTCCGGATGCCGAGCTTTTCCGTTTTGGTTTGCAAAGCGGGGAAATGATCGCTTTGCTGCGCAGATTTTTGAAAATGTATGACCCCAAGCCTCCAAAATTCAGGGAAATTGAAAAGCTGGATCTGTCCTTAAAGGAGAAGCTTGCCTTTCAGGAGCTGTATTATTTGCCGGGGGTCAAGCAGACCCGCGCCTCCCTTTATTACTGTTCGGGGTATGGCTCTTTGGAAAGCATTGCCGCTTCCGACAAGAAGGATATTCTTGAAAAAACCGCTTTGACGATCTCTGCGCATCAATTGGCCTGTATCGTTCCTCTTCCAAAGGAAGTGCGTACTCACATAGCGGTTGCCAGGGCGTTTACCCAACACGGGTAAGAATACGGTTTTGCAAAATTGACCGCGAGAACGGTTTCGGGATCGATCGTATCCCCGATATAACACCAATCATGTATCATGGAGGCGGAATGCTGCGAAGTTTTTATGGAGTGCCCGAAGATATTGATAAATGGATGGAACTTGTAACCCAGGTCAGCTGGAACTTCCCCGGCTTGGAAACACAGGAAAAGCTGAACGGGCACCGGGCTACCGTTCTCAGGTTTATGGGCAAACGGCAGGCTCTTTGCATAAAGGAAGCTGACGAGATCGCCGGTGTAATGTTGTTCTCAAGAGGGCACAATATGATCTGCTGTCTCGCGGTTTCTCCCAAATACCGACGCCGGGGCATCGCTTCCATGCTCATGGATGAAGCGCTTGCCAATTTAGACAGAACAAAAGAGATCACGGTATCTACTTTCCGTGCTGACGATGAAAAGGGAACCGCACCGAGAGCGTTGTATGAAAAGTACGGTTTTACAGCAGGGGAGCTCATCGAGGAATTTGATTACCCGAATCAGAAGTATATTCTTTATCCTTCAGGTGTTGAATGAAAAGAGGTTGAACACTTTGGTTTCCTGTATCGCAGAAGCTGACCGTCATATCGTGAAAAACCGTTTTGCCTTTCTCAACCAGATCCCAGGTTGCTGTTAAGAATCCGACAAACCGGGCTCTATTACTCAAACATGATCATATTTGCGATTTCTTCAATACTCAAATCACTTGTATCAATTCCGTTTTCCAATGATCCAAAGTAGGATAATGATCTGATGCTTTCTTCAAGCCATTCCGCTGTTCTCCATTCGCAATCCTGATCGTTGTTCCAACGCTTGACTAAACTGGCTTTATTACATAATAATGTGACGCTTTTAACATCCAACTGCAGATTGACTATTCCTTCAATGATTCTTTGATATACCCATGTCAAGCTGATCGGAGTCAATACATCTTGAGGGGGCACTTTTTTGACCCATTCCTGACCCGATAATGACAGATAGTATTAGAAACCCAACTGAATTTGGTTATTCTGACAGTTTACGCAGTGTATCACCGGTAATACGGTATACCGTCCAGTCATTCATCGGTTTTGCATCCAGCGATAAGTAAAAATCAATGCTCGGCTTGTTCCAGTTCAGACACCACCACTCAAGTCTGCCGCATCCGCGTTCAATGGCAATTCGGGCCAGTTCCTTCAGGATCCCTTTTCCGTAACCCTTTCCACGATAGTCCGGTTTGACATACAGATCCTCCAAATAAATACCCGCCCTGCCAAGAAATGTGGAAAAATTGTGAAAAAACAAAGCAAAACCGACTTCGCAATGGTCTTCCAGAACAAAAATGACCTCCGCTTTCTTTTTCTCAAAAATCCATTCCTTCAGAAGTGCTTCTGTTGCGATCACTTCATCCAGCATCTTCTCATAGTCCGCTAATTCCCTGATAAACTGCAGAATCAACGGAATATCCTTTTCTACGGCGTATCTGAATTCCATTTTGCTCATGATGTCACCTCCGATAATTCTGTTTTGTCACTATTCAATCATATCTGACTACATTTGTGACAGATGGCTGAAGCTCTTCTTTCTCATGCTGTTGCGATCTGATATTTGAATGACTCAGCAAAATGGTTTGTAATCATCCTTCTTTGGGAAGCAGCATCATCCATCCGGGAATTCCGGATGGAATCAGTTCTCCATACTGTTCTTGAAGCTGTGAAACGGTTTGCACGAATGCGGGACTTTCAGAAGCATCGAACAATCGGTACAGCGTCCATTCCTCTATGCGGCTTGACTCCTGATCGAAAACAGAAAAGCGGAAAATCAGGACCGTACATGTTTCAGATGTACCGGGAATTTGCTCGATCTCATAAGGCGGGCATATATCGAGCAGCGATTGAAAGACCGTTTTCTCATCGTTATTCAGATAAATGACGAATTCACCACGGCCATAATAAGTTACTCCATTCAGCAAGTAGCTGTATGGCAATCCAAAGAGGTTATTCACAGCCAGCTTCCGGTTGTGACTGTAGTATTATTCGATATGGATCAAGTAGAAGGTATAGTGTGAAAACATCTTTTGCAAGCGCGGCAGGACCACCAGCCAAAGAAGCGTATAGCAAACAAGCCTCTGAGAGGCGAAGATTGTAGAAGGTTTTCTAACTGGCCAAAGCTTCAAGCGAGATTGATCCTTCAGCGACAA
>JAZLIA010000052.1:0-3519 GCA_045617125.1 Clostridia bacterium
TCATGTCGGATGCCTCCCCTCATCCGGGACACAGCATCTGTACTTTACCACATTTGCCACTCTTAATTCTATCGTTTTCCTCGTTGTATTTTGCCGTATTAAATTCACTTTTTTTGTGGCGTTTACTTTGGCAAGTAAAAAGATTTTTAGGGATCATTATCCCCTCCACTGTTCTCGTTCGTATATATGAATGTCCGGAAGGACAAAACAAAAGGAGGAAAAAAGCAATGAAGAATCTGAAGAAAGTGACAGCCCTGATCCTGATCGTGACATTGACATTTGCCCTGATGGGTACCGCTTTCGCGGGTTCGATTTTCGACACCTTGATCAATGTCGGCAAGACTGCCTGGAACGGTTTACGCACTGCGGGTCACGCGGTGGTAGGAACTGCAGAATACCTTTTCACCGATGATACAGCAGCTGAAGCTTTTGCCGGTACGCTCGATGCCGCAAGAGACACCGCCAACACTGCCATCGACACTGCCAACAGCACCATGAAGATCGGCAAGGATGCGATGGATGTGGTGGAAGGCGTGGTGAAGGTGGGCGATGGCATGATAGACCTGATCCGCTATGGAAATGCGGAGGATGCCTGGAACTACATCACAGGCAATGGCAATGTGGACCCGGAAACCTGGAAGGCTATGGAGAAAATGGTAAACGGATACGACCAGATGGATAACGGCCTCATCCTTGACTGCGTGAAGCTGGTACCCGGTGTAGGCGGCCTCGTCGCGGGCGGCATCGAAGGTGTGAAGAACGAAGTTGAGCATGCCACCGGCCACATCACTGATGAAGAATACCGTGAAGGACAGACCGACGCTCTGATCGACATGCTTACCGGAGCGGCGGGCGGCGCAGCCGGAGCAGCTGTGGAAGGCACAGCCGCCAAACTGGCCGTAAAGGCCACGGGCGTGGGTGCAAACAAGGCGATAAAGGAAATGGTAAAATGAAATCGAATGAGTTCATATTTGAAATAGAAAATGAAACAATATAAATGCCGCAGCGGAATCGTTCAGAGCAGAGCAATCCGCTGCGGCATAGTCAACAATCATTGAATAGCATTTAATAAGGCGATATCCTTTACAGGATCTCATCCAAAGTTTTCATCAGTTTGGGAATATCGATCGGTTTTGCAATATGCTCATTCATTCCGGCTGCCAATGCCATTTGACGGTCTTCTTCAAAGGCATTCGCTGTCATGGCAATGATCGGGATATTTGCGATATCCGGGTCGGAGATGGAGCGAATTCTTCTTGTAGCTTCATAGCCGTCCATCAGAGGCATTTGAATATCCATCAAGATCAGATCATACTGTCCCCGTTTTGCTTTTTGCATTTTTTCAACGGCATAAGTGCCGTCCTCGGCAGTATCCAGCATGAAACCGTATTCTTCAAGGATCTCGCAGGCGATCTCACGATTCATTTCATTATCTTCCACAAGGAGGATCTTCTTTCCGGAGTAATCGGCTTTTTCTTCTTTTGATGCGTTTTTGACCGAATCTGGATCACAGCACTGGGCAAGTGTCTTTTTCAGATCGGACATGAACAAGGGTTTATTTACAAATGCGGTAACACCGGCAGCATAAGCCTCCTGTTCGATCTGCGCCCAGTCATACGCGGTCAGGATAATGATCGGAGTCTGCTCCCCTATCACCTGACGAATACGTCTGGCTGTTTCTACGCCGTTCATATCCGGCATCAACCAGTCAATGATATAAACGTTGAAGTTATCTCCATCTTCATAGGCAGCCTGAGCCCTGAAAACGGCTTCCTTTCCGGAAGAACACCACTCGCTCCTCATGGAGATATCCTTCAGCATCTTGGAAATGCTTATACAGGATACAAGGTCATCGTCAACAACAAGGCCGCGAAGCCCTTTGAGTTTTGTAATAGCTTCAAACTCGCTTTCTTTCTGTGTTCCGGCAATCCTTAAGTCAAATTCTATAATAACTTCTGTTCCGACATTTTCCTTGCTTTTTATGTTGATCCTTCCGCCCATCATATCAATAATGTTTTTCGAGATGGACATGCCAAGACCTGTTCCCTGAATTCCGGAAATAGTGGAAGACTTTTCTCTTGTGAACGGGTCAAATATCGTTTTCAGGAATTCATCACTCATGCCGATGCCGTTGTCCTTAATAGAAAAACGGTATGTCGCGTATCCGTCTGATTCAGCCTTGCGTTCTGTTACCTTAAAACTGACGGTTCCGCGGGCAGGTGTGTATTTGATGGCATTGGAAAGAACGTTCAAAAGCACCTGGTTGATCCTCAACTTATCACAGATGACATATTCATTCTTCAGATCGAGCACATCCACAAAGAAATCAATGCTTTTTGCTGCAATGCTTGCCTGCGTGATGCTGCGGATTGTGTGTACGATCTCGGACAGATCCTCTTCCTGTTCATTCAACGTCATTTTGCCTGATTCGATCCTTGACATATCCAGAATGTCGTTGATCAGTGAAAGCAGATGCTCGGAGGATTGACCGATTTTTTTAAGATACTCCGTAACCAGATTCCTGCTGTCGATGTGTGACGCGGCAAGGCCGGTGTAGCCAATGATGGCATTCATCGGCGTGCGTATATCATGGCTCATGTTGTTCAGGAACACCGTTTTTGCTTTATTGGCGCTTTGAGCCATCTCAAGGGCCTGCTGAAGCGCTTCGTGCTGTTTCTGGATCGTTTCAATAAGCGACAGCTTTTCGGCCTGTTCGTTGTCGATCCTCTGGAAGGTGAAAATGAACAGCGTGGCAACACCATTCTTTCTTTGAATGACCTGCATGACAGCCCTGCGCCATTCAATCTGCGTTCCCGATACCTGATATACCAGTTCACGCCGGTCCGTATCAGCGAGATACTCGCGGAAAAAATCAAGATCAACGAATTTTTCCCAGATCTCCCGATATTCCGGAAGCACGACTGAAGCATACTGAGGAAGGATATACGAAAAGATCCCGTGCTGATTCCTTTCTAAATTCAGATGGGAGGCCAGTCTCAAACGCAAATATTCATCATTTTCCAAGTCGATCAGGTACAAAGCCTCATATTCCGCACGGAGTTTTTCATCAATATAGTTCAAAGCAACTTCATCTTCATCGTATGAAAAACCAATGGCTGCTGCATGCGGAACATTGTTTATGCTTTCGACAAGCGCGATCTTTATCTGCCCCATCGCGATGCGGCCGTCAATGAGGGTGCGGAAGGTTTCGGTGAACTGAGGTTCCTTTGCCAAACGATCCCTTATTTTACTGAGCCTGCATGCTTCAATGATCGATTGCTGCTCATTTTTATAAACAATATCATCCACGAAAGCACGGAACGCATCTTCAAAATCCACACAGTTTTCGGCATATTTATCATACTGTTCCTGGCGGTTCTGTAACTATTCAGTCGCCCTGAAATTTAACATATTTGTAACAAAAAACCAAAAGGACATCCAAAAGTCCATGTCGAATATATCTATGAAAGCATTAGCTGGGAATGGAGGTATTCGATATGGATCAAAGCCAACTGGTAT
>JAZLIA010000053.1:0-2191 GCA_045617125.1 Clostridia bacterium
CATCGAAAAGCCCGATTTCCTGACTTCGCTGAAGGACAGCTTTGTTGCCACTTTCATCCGGGAAGACCGCTGGCAACTGCTTCTGCAGGGTCTGTGGACCACGTTGCAGATTTCCGTGCTGAGCGGGATCTTCGGCACGCTGCTGGGCTTCGGCATCTGCCTCCTGCGCCGCCGGAAGAGCAAGATCTGCACGACCGTAACCGCAGTATATATTCGCCTTTTACAGGGCACGCCCATCGTGGTGCTGCTGCTGATCTTATATTATGTCATCTTTACCGATCCTTCGATTTCGGGGTTGACTGTGTCCATAGCGGCTTTTACCATGAACTTTGCGGCTTATGTATCTGAAATGATGCGTACCGGTATCGATGCCGTACCCCCAGGACAGATGGAAGCTGCGCTTGCCATGGGCTATACCCGAAGGGACGCGTTCTTTCGTATTGTGATGCCACAGGCTGCCCTGCATTTCCTGCCGGTATATAAAGGAGAAGTGGTGTCGCTGATCAAATCCACATCGGTGGTGGGATATATCGCTGTGCAGGATTTGACTAAAATGAGCGATATTATCCGAAGCAGGACCTATGACGCGCTGTTTCCGCTGCTTACTACGGCGGTGATATATTTTGCCGTAGCCGCGCTGTTGGGGAATCTGGTGTCTCATATAGAGATCAAGCTGCAGCCTGACCGTGTGCATCGCGGTGTGAAAGGAGTGAAAATGCAATGATCAGCATTCATCACTTGTGCAAAGCCTATGAAGGAGTTACACCTCTTACGGATGTCTGTGCGGAGATTGAAAAAGGTGATGTTATTTCGATTATCGGGCCGTCCGGCACAGGGAAATCTACGCTGCTGCGCTGTCTGAATCTGCTTGAAACACCGACCTCCGGCGAGATTTTGATTGACGGAGAGTCCATCACCCGAAAAAATGCGAGGGTACACCTGATACGTCGAAAAATGGGCATGGTGTTTCAAAGTTTCAACCTGTTTGATCACATGAACATTATAGAAAATGTGATGCTGGGGCCGGTCACACTGTTAGGCGAAAGCCGTCAGACCGCATATGACAAAGGAATGGAATTGCTCAGAAGCGTGGGTATGGAGCATCGCGCGCTGGCCTATCCGGATGAGCTTTCCGGAGGTCAGAAGCAGCGTGCCGCCATCGCCCGGACCCTGTCCATGAATCCGGAAATCATTCTGTTTGATGAGCCCACTTCCGCACTGGATCCGACCATGGTGGGTGAAGTGCTTGCGGTCATACGCGCACTGGCCCGGAAGGGTCTTACCATGCTGATCGTGACGCATGAAATGCAGTTTGCGCGGGATGTATCGACCCGTGTGTTTTATATGGACGATGGTGTGATTTATGAGCAGGGCACCCCCGAGCAGATTTTCGAGCATCCGCAAAAAGAGAAAACACGCCAGTTTGTCCAGCGGCTGAAGCTGTTGGAAGAAGTGCTGAGCCCAAAGCATGTTGATTTTGCAGTGCTGAACGAGCATATTACACAGTTTGCTTTACGGCTTGGATTGGGCGACCGCACTGTGCGCTATCTGCAGCTGGCTTTGGAGGAAATACTGAGCGGACTGCTGTTGCCTTCACTGCGTGAAGACGATAAGCTTCGTGTGACCTTGGTTTATTCCGAGAAAACAGGAAGCCTGGAAACACGCTTTTCCTATTCCGGAAAACTTGCCGGCAAACTGGAGGAGATGGATCCTCTGGCAAGTGGAGTTCTTTCGTTGGTTTCGGAAAACATTAGATATGATGAGCAGAAAAATGCAGAATACCCTCACACAATCATACTTAAGATGAAAAAGTGAGTGATTAAGAAACTCTCGATGTGTTCTCTTGAAGCAACAAAATATGCTCCGGTGTTCTTGCGCATGTGATAATGGTGTTTTTTCATGGCTCGAGTTTTGTTCGGCAAAAACTGACGCTCGTTATGAGTGTGGACAAACCCCTTGTCTTTCATGGAAGCTTATTGATGTAACGAAGCTGATACTAGCGCAGCTGTATTCCGAAGGTTATTCAATCCTCCGGAAGATTTCTTCCGTCAGCATCCAGATCTTTTTAAAGCTGTCGATTTCACAGTACTCGTTTATGGTATGGGGGCTGCTAATGGTCGGACCGATGGATATGATATCAATAGCAGGATTTTTATTAACAAAGCAGCCGCATTCCAGACCCGCATGAGTA
>JAZLIA010000054.1:0-19341 GCA_045617125.1 Clostridia bacterium
CAGCAGCACCAGCACCAGCACGATCCTGTTGAGAACACGATCAAAGCCGAAGCGGAGAATAAACCAAAGATACGTCAGTATCTGATCAATGCAGAACGTACTGAAAAATACGAGCGGCTTCTTTACCTGCTGGACAGCGATACCTACAGCAGAGTGATGATTTTCACAAACACCAAAGATATGGCCGCCCGACTGTGCTATCGACTGAAAAAAGCCGGCTTTGATGCAGACGCACTGCATGGAGATATCCCGCAATCCAAACGCAACGCTGTGATGAGCGGCTTCCGACGCGGAAAATTTCAGATCCTTGTATGCACGGATGTCGCTGCGCGCGGCATTGATGTGGATGATGTAGAGGCTGTGATCAATTATGACCTGCCTTCTGAAAATGAATATTATATTCACCGTATCGGACGCACAGCAAGGGCCGGAAAACACGGAGCTTCTTTTACACTAATGTCATTCAGTGAAAGCATCCGGATGGACGAAATACGGAAATACATCGGTGTTGCTCCGTTATTGCTTGAGTTTGACAGCATGGGGATCCTGCGCAACACTGACGGAAAAGCATTTTTTGAAAACATATAATTTGTAAAGTGCGGCGGAAATACCGCGCTTTTTGTTAAAAAAATACCGGAGTATAGAAAGATCCGCCCCGAAAACTCTATCTGAGTTCAGCTGTACAGCACTTCCTGCTGCATCGTATTCGCCCTCAGGCATACCGGAAAACGTTCCTTCAGTTTTTCAGCCGCTTTGTCGGCATTAGCATCCGAAGTAAAAACACCAAACACAGCTGAACCACTTCCGGTCATCATGGAACAGAGCGCTCCGTTTTCAAGAAGAGCCGCTTTGCATTCTGATATTTCGGGCAGAAGCATTTGGGCAGGTTCTTCAAACTGATTCGCTATGGAGGCTTTCAACAGCTTATCTTCTCCGCTTTTCAATGCATGCACAGTATTGCTGATATTCATTTTAATATGGTTTCCCAGGGTATCATAAGCTGCATAGATCCGGGCCGTACTCAGGCCCATAGCAGGCTTAAGCAGCACAAGAGGATACGTTTTCCTGCATTGGAAGGGGAAAAGTTCTTCACCGATCCCTATTACCTCTGCAGGCAGGCCGGTCATACAGTAGGGGACGTCCGCGCCCAAACGAAGAGCCATTTGGGCAAGCTGATCCGCAGAGAAATTCATATTCCATAAACGGTTCAGAGCCCACAGTACCGCAGCAGCATCTGCGCTTCCGCCTCCGAGCCCCGCACCTGTTGGAATATTCTTTGTAAGATCAATATGGAGCCCGCTCCTCAATTTTCCTCCGCTCAGGAGCTCCACTGCTTTCAAAATGATATTATCCTTTTCTTCCGCCAGAGCATTGTTGCCGTTCACAACAAGCTCGGCTGTGTTTCCATCGTTTTTTTTGATGTTGATCTCATCATAAAGAGAGATGCGCTGCATTACCATGTGGAGAAGATGATAACCATCCGGTCGCTTCCCGGTTATATCAAGTGCCCAGTTGATTTTCGCATAAGCTTTGATCAGCATAGCTTCCTCCATTGTTTCCTTTGCTTTTTTCGACTGTAAACTCGAATTCCGCCCCTTCCTCTGTATCAAGAAGGCGGATATCCTGCCCGTGCTTAGTTATGATTTTTTTACATATAGCAAGACCAAGTCCTGTTCCTTTTCCCACTGTATGAGCTTTATCCGCTTTATAGAAACGGTCAAAGATATAGGGTCTGTCCTGCGGCAGGATCCCGTTGCCGTTATCCTTCACCCTTACACAGCAGATTTCCCCGTGTGAAAAAGTGGAAACACAGATATTTCCACCGTCAGGAGTATACTTTACAGCATTGTCAAGCAGATTCAGGATCACCTGATAAATCTGGTCGGCATCAGCATGCACAGAGCATTTTTCTTCTTCAAATCGGGTTTCAGGTTCCAAATGCCGGTTTTCCATCTGATCAAGACGGGATATGATGATCCTGCGGATCATTTCATTGATATCAAAATCAGAATAGGAGAGGGCCGTATCCTTCGCGTCCATTCTGGAAAGATTAAGCAGATTGCCCACCAGTTTCGCCATACGGTCTGTTTCATCCGTAATGATCTGAAGGCATCCCGAATATTCATTTTCAGGTATGGTCCCATCGAGCATTCCCTGGGCATACCCTTGTATGTTTGTAACAGGCGAACGCAGCTCATGAGACACGTTGGCAATAAAATCTCTTCTGGTTTTTTCAGTGGATCGCAGTTGTTCTGCCATGGAGTTGAATGTTTCTGCCAGTTCGCAAACCTCGATGCTTCCGGATACTTCGGCACTCACATCAAAGTTTCCCTTTTTCAATTCCTCTGCCGCATCCGCG
Organism: Clostridia bacterium; assembly: GCA_045617125.1. Lineage (GTDB taxonomy): Bacteria > Bacillota > Clostridia > Christensenellales > Aristaeellaceae > ZC3RG03. The sequence continues at coordinate 2,360 of JAZLIA010000054.1, forward strand.
ATACCGGTAAGGGGCTTTGTCAGGTGCTTTGCAAGAAAATACGCCGCGATAAGCGAAAAAGTGAGCACGGCAAGCATCAGGCTTCCCACCTGCCATATCAAACGTGAATACAGGGAGCGGATCGTCTGTGCAGTGGTCTGGATAAAAACACCGCCCTTGACCAGGTCATTGATCTTCCATGGAACAGCCACCGTAAACAGCGGTCCATTTGCCGTACGAGTCTGCTCTGTAACCGTTTCTCCCTGAAGCACTCTGAGCAGATACTGATTGATCCTGTCCGTATCCATATACGCGACTACATCGGCATCATTCATCGCCGGAGTCTGATACAGAATGGATTGTTTGTCCGAGCTCAGCAGGAGACTGTAGGCATTATACTCATGATAGATGCTGCTCAGCTTCCACATGACCATTTCTTCTGTATCCGGTTCCAGGATCGGTCTCAGAAGCTGATATCTGGGATTATACATTTTCTCAGTCATGTAGGACAGTTCCACTGCCTCACGGTGGAGCTGGTTCAACCTCTGCTCGATCAGTGAATTACGAAGCGTAAAATAGAAAAAGCCGGACATTGCAACGGTCAGAATCAAAGAAATGATCACCAGGATCGCAAATAAATGATAGAACATGGTACGTTTCATAGCAGCACTCCCATTTTCAGACGGATCATCTGCATTCAAACTTATAACCGACGCCCCAAACCGTCTTCAACTGCCACCCCAGTTCCTCGCTGTCCTCCAGTTTTTCCCTCAATCTTTTTATATGCACATCAACAGTTCGGCTGTCCCCGAAGAAGTCAAAGCCCCACACCTGTTCAAGCAGCTGTTCCCGCGTAAAAACAATATTTCGGTGTCCCGCCAGGAAAAACAACAATTCAAGTTCCTTGGGAGGCATATCGATCCTTTTTCCGCGGTAGGTCACTTCATACTGGTCTATGCTGATCTGAAGACCGTTAAAGGACAGCAGATTCTCATGTTCACTGTTGTTACCATAGCGGCGCAGCACAGCGCGCACCCGTGCCACCAATTCCTTACCGTCAAAAGGCTTGGTAATATAATCATCCGCGCCAAGCTCAAGCCCCAGTACTTTGTCGATGGTTTCATCCTTTGCGCTGAGCATAATGATCGGCACCTTGCTGGAAGAACGGATCGACCTGCACACTTCCCATCCATCCATAACAGGAAGCATGATATCCAGCAGCACCAGTGAAGGAGAATGGGAGGTAAAAAGCTGAAGCGCGTCTGCTCCGTTTGCTGCGCTTATCGTGGCAAAGCCTTCTTTTGCGAGATAAAGACCGATCAGCTGAGCTATATTAGGATCATCATCCACGATCAATATCAGTGTTTTTTCTTCATTCATCCCTAATCATCCTTTCAAGTTCAGGCAAGCGTTACGATACTTACTCCATCTTCACCTTCACCGAACACGCCGAGGCGGAAGGATTTGACATGTTTATGCTTTTTCAGATGCTGCTGAATGCCAGAACGCAGAATGCCCATTCCCTTACCGTGAACAATCGTCACTTCATGCAGCCCTGCGAGAACAGCTTCATCAAGATAGATATCCACGTTGGCGATCGCTTCCTCCAGGTTCATTCCTCTCACATCGCAGGATAAGCTCACATTCCTGTTTGCCTGATCCGTATGCATACGAACCGTGGTCACCTTTTTTTCTTTAGGCGTGTCGGAGCGGGTAAGCTGATTGAGGTTCACTTTCATTTTCATGATACCGGCCTGAACCTGCAGATCGCCTTTGGCATCAGGCTTGGTAATCACTGTGGCACTGGTTCCGAGGTGGATCACCTCCACCTTATCACCGGGCTTCAAAAGTTCTTTATCGGTCAGTACAGTTACTTTTCTTTGCGGAATCCCTTCGGAAAGCGCATCCAGCTGATCATCCATGCCTTTGCGCAAAGCATTTACCGTATGATCAGGAACAGAGGCATTCTTTTTCAGTTTTTTCAATTCGGAAATCACGTTTTCGCTTTCCAAACGGGCTTTTTCAACGATACGGCGTGCGTCATCACGGGCTTTTTTCATCAGTTCGTCCCGTTTTTCCTCAATTTCACGGTTCATTTTTTCCGCTTCGTTGCGAAGCCTCACCGTTTCCTTCCGGGCCTCTTCAGCAAGTGCACGTTCCCGTTCCGCGATCTGGCGGTGATACTCTGCATTTGCGATCACATCCTCAAACACGATGTCATCCCGTTTGAGCAGCTTTTGAGCTTTACCGATCAAATGTTCATCCAGCCCTAATTTTCTGCTGATCTCAAAAGCGTTGGATTTTCCCGGCACTCCTATTGAAAGACGATAGGTAGGACGCAAAGTGGAAACATCAAATTCCACGCTGGCATTTTCCACCTCTTTTGTTGTTAGAGCATATACTTTCAATTCGCTGTAGTGAGTGGTGGAAACACAGCGGATCTCTTTCTCCCGCAGTTCATCCAGAATGGCCTGGGCCAGAGCGGCTCCCTCAACAGGATCGGTTCCTGCACCGAGCTCATCAAAAAGAACAAGATCCCGATTCGTAACATGACTCATGATCGAGGTGATATTCGTCATGTGGGAGGAGAAAGTGGAAAGTGACTGTTCGATCGACTGTTCATCCCCAATATCAGCATAGACCTCATCAAATACTGCAAGCTCCGTTCCGAGATTTCCAGGAACATGCAGCCCGGACTGCGCCATCAAGATCATCAATCCCACCGTTTTCAGCGTTACCGTCTTACCGCCGGTATTGGGACCGGTAATGATAAGAGATGTAAAATCGGTTCCAAGCCACATGGAACAGGGAACGACCTTTTCAGGTGCGATCAAAGGATGACGCACCTGAGTAAGGTTGATGATCCCTTTTTGATTGATCTTCGGACGGATCGCGTTCATATCCCTTGCCAGCATTCCTTTAGCAAAGGTAAAATCCAGAAGAGACAAGATCGCAGCATCCTGATTGATCATGCCGGATTGATCCCCAACTTCTGACGAAAGTGCCTGCAGGATCCGTTCGATTTCTTCCCGTTCTTTTGCATTCCATTCTTTGAGTGCGTTTCCAAGCTCAATGACTGCAAAGGGTTCAATAAACACCGTAGCCCCTGTTGCTGATTGATCATGTACGATTCCCGGAACATTCTGACGGCATTCCTGCTTGACTGGAAGAACATACCTGCCGTCACGAACCGTAACAATGCCCTCCATCAGATATTTGGAATACGCACCTCCATGAGCCATGGAATTCAAACGTTCACGTATCTTCTCATTGGTTTGGCGTATATGGCGGCGAATATCTGCTAAAGCCGGGCTCGCGCTGTCTGCGATCTCTTCTTCGGAAAGGATCGTGCTGTTGATATCCTCCTCCAGCGTTCTGAGCGGCTGTAACCGCTCGGCCAATGCTCTGATTTTCGGTGTATTCTCTCTTTCTGTCACAAGAGACGTTTTCGCGTTTCGTGCCGCCTTAAGCAGATGTGCGATCTTCAGCAGCATCGCAGGGGAAAGGACTGCTCCCTTTTCTGCGAGAGACAGCTCAGCTGTCACGTCATCAAATCCAAGAAGAGGGTTTGAACCGATATAGGTGAGGATCACGACGGTCTCTTCCGTCATATCCAAACGTTCATTCACTTCCACTTCATCAGATGAAGGAAGCAATCCCATGCACCGGGCTTTACCGCTGTCACTCAGGGCATAGGAAGCCAGCTTTGTGCGAATCTTATCGAATTCAAGCACGCGGATCGCTCTGTCATTCATGTTCATCACCTCACGAAATGATCATAATACACCATCCGGATAACGCCCCTCAAACGGTTCCGCTGGCATTTGGGGCAAAGGAAGTCCATTCAGGAAGCAGCGCCAGAAATGCACGATCTTTCTCATTATTTCCGGCGTTTCGTCCGTAAAATTCAACAGGATAGACGCACCGGACCGCTTCAGAAAATCGGTTCTGGCAGACAGCTGAAGCGTTTTTTCATGCAGCAGATCCACTCTGCAGCCATCCTGCGTTCGAATGGGCATCAAAGGATGGAAAGCGTTCATCCTGTCGGTCATCCCGGTTCCCATGCAGCATTTCTTTTTCTCACACAGGTCACACTGTTCCCGTCCCCTACTAAGTCCCAGGCTCACCCTCATGGGGCAATGAGTCAGCGTCATCAGCCTTTGTCTTCCGTAGCATACGATCATCTGATCCGGACCGGTAACCAGCCTCTCTATCTGTTCAAAGCTGAGCTCTGCAGAAACCGTGGTCACTCTGCATCCTCGGGATGCCAGAAACCGGATCGTATGCCTGTTGAAAACAGGGATTCCCTCCAGAGAGATCATTTTTTCCTGTTCTTTGCAGGTTTCAAGCTGAGCCATATTCTGGAGAGCCGGTACTGCACCGGATCGGCAGATCAGCTTTATCGTTTCCTCCAGCACCTCATCACTGCATGCCAAAGGTAATGCCACATGGCATTGCGGGGGCAGCTTTGCCAGTTGGTTTTTCAGAACAGAAGCGCGATAATCGGTAGGGAACCAGATCAGTTGATCCGCTCCGTTAAGGAGCAGATCCTGTGCGTCTTCTGCATTGCTGAAACGGACATACAGATGCGGTTCTGAATGATATAAAGGCGCTTCAGCGCATTCCGGAACAGCTTCTTTCGGTGAGCGCTGTTCATGCATCGAAATAAGTTCATCCTGCAGGCACGCCAGAGCCTTTCTGCGCAGCTCATTTACGGCTGATGAAGACAGATAGGCATTCTCTGTATCGGCTTGCCAATTTTGAAGGTAAAACTCGGTTCCGCCCGTTTTATTAATAGCCCTTGCCAGGCTTTCGCCACTTATTGGCGTCTTTTGTGCTTTAGAACACACATCACCCGTCACCGTCACGGCAGTTTTACCGCTGCTGAGTGTCAGGGAGCAGGGAATATCGGGGTATGCGGTGATCCGGGCATCAAAAGGAATGCGGAAACAGGAAGGAACAGGATCTTCACGATAGGTTTCCCGGGAGGCAGCCAATTGTGCTTCGTCCTGCTGCCGCAGCACCTCCGTTCCCTTTGCACACCCTTCATGCAGGCGGATCAGAAGCGTTTTTCCCTTCGGAACGTCCGGCCCGCTGTAGATCACATTCTGATTACCGATTTCCAATCCATCTCCGTTATGGATGTCCTTTTCCGGGTTCATTTCACCCAGGATCAGTTTTCCTTTCCGGATCACGCGCCCGATACGTCCCACATGGATCCCGACCGGCGATGAGCGCGCAGGAAAAATGACAGATGCGTCCTGCTCGCCAAAGGCATATCCTGCTGTAAAATCACCCCGGCTGAAGATCTGCTTTAAGCCGTTTCTTTCAGCCCTGTCTGCAGGAAGAAAATGTCCTTCATAATATGCGTCGATTGCTTTCCTGTAGGCACGAGTAACATAAGCTACATATTCCGGGCGTTTAAGGCGTCCTTCAATTTTGAAAGAGGAAACCTGCGCTTCGATCAGTTCCGGAAGATGATCACGGGTGCAAATATCCTTTGGCGAAAGCCAGGCAGCCTTCCTGCCAAGATAATCATATTCCAGCCTACATGGCTGAGCACAGCGTCCACGGTTTCCGCTTCGTCCCCCTATGGAAGAGGAAAGCAGACATTGACCACTCACACAAACACACAGGGCGCCATGAACAAACACTTCCGTATCGATCCCGGTCGCCGCAACCTCACGAATGGTATGCAAATCGCATTCGCGCGCCAGAACGATCCTGTCCGCACCGAGCGAACGGGCAAATTCCGCACCAGCCCGGTTGTGAAGCGCCATCTGTGTGCTTAAATGGATATCAAAGCATGGAAAATGCTCGCGGATATAGGCAAGAAGCCCAATATCCTGCACAAGCACCGCGTCTGCATGCATTCTTTCAAGCTGCTCCAGTGTGCTGCGGATTTGCAGAAATTCATCATCTCTTACCAGGGTATTCACGGTAATATGGACTTTTCTGCCATGCAGATGGCAGAATCGGATCGCTTCTTTCAGGTCTTCTTCAGAAAAACCCGCTCCCGAACGTGCGCCGAAAGAAACCGCTCCCAGATAAACGGCATCCGCACCGTTTGCCAAGGCGGCTCTGACTGCTTCCGGATTGCCTGCAGGGGAGAGCAATTCAACTGTTTTACGCATTCTGAGCTTCCATCAATTTCTTTTTAGCTTCCCACAATTCCCGTCGCAGACGGGTATTATCATCCTGTGCGATCAGCAGTTCTTCCGCAAGAGCAAGACAGGCGATCACCGGCGCGGTATCCCTGCTGATCCTTCCACCGTTCGTAGATTCGCTAATCTTACGATCCGCATATACCTGGATGCGCTGGATAAGTTCCGGTGGATCATCCGAAGTGAGGGTAAGATCCCTGCCTGCAATATGCAGGGTGTAGGTGTGCTGTGTGTTTTTCATCATAGCTGTTTAAAAGGATAGACCTTCCCGAAGGTGTTTACCCGAACAGAACGGATCTTCTGTTCCACGATCGGTTTATCATTACGCATATCTCTGCGTACATTCACGATTCGGTCGGCTTCTTCCATTCCTTCCGTCACCTTACCAAAGGCAGCATAAGCCCCGTCAAGGTGGGGCGAATTGCTGGTCATGATAAAAAACTGGCTTCCGGCAGAATCCGGCGCATAAGCCCGGGCCATACTAAGCACACCATAAGTGTGTTTGAGCGGGTTATTTACTCCGTTCTGAGCAAATTCCCCCTTGATATGATATCCGGGGCCGCCCGTTCCGGTTCCTTTCGGGCATCCGCCCTGAATCATGAAGCCCGGAATGACGCGGTGAAAGATCAAGCCATCATAGAAGCCGCTGTTGGCCAAAGCCACAAAATTACCCACGCTTTCGGGTGCATACTCAGGATACAGTTCTCCTTTCATTATGCCACCATTTTCGGTAACGATCTCAAATACCGGATGTTCGTTTTCCATGTTGATTCCTCCCTGTTAATCTTCTATTTTCAGAACCATTTCTGTCAATTCTCTGATCCCGGTGTAAAATCCTCTTGAATTGTCCAGGCGATAATCCGATGCCAAACGGTAAAAACCGATCCGCGCGTTATACTGGTCTATCACATCCTGCCTTGTTCCGCCCGCAAGCAGGGGACGCCTGTCCACTTTGATATCCCCGAGGATCTGTTCCAGCGGGCGATCGATATGAATGACCTTGCCCAGATTATGCATCAATTCAATATTTTGCCGGTAAGCACATAACCCGCCGCCTGTGGAAACGATGAACGGTTTCCGGTTTGCAAGCCACATAAGGGCCCCTGTTTCAGCCTTTCGGAAAACCGCTTCACCGTAAACGCTGAAAATCTCATTCACACTGATTCCCATTGTATCACTGATCAGTTGATCCGTATCCAGAAAAGGAATATCCAGGTTTTGTGCAAGTTTCCGGCCCAGACTGGTCTTTCCTGCACCAGCCATTCCAACAAGAAACACATGCTGCTTCAACATTTTTTCAAGACAATGCTCCCTTCAGAGCTTTACATTCACAAGCTTTACAAGTTGCTGAGTACTGTTACCAATACCGCTCCGGCCTGTACGATTCAATTTATCTGTAAACATACAGAACAGATATCATTTCGGTTTACAATTACATTATATATGTCCTTCTGTCAAAGCACAAGAGACATATTCACGAAACCTGTCAACCGTTAAAAAAGTGACATGGATGGTTTGCTAAATTCCGCACTTATGGTGTATAATAACAGCAGTGGTGCTTTGAGGAACTGTTTCGGCTGTTCCTTACGGAATGAAAGTTAGGAAGAGAGCATCCTTTTCCGAACAGGATCCCAGCCCGGCAGATTCCCGGTCATGGAATATAAACAAAAATCAACATCTACTTTATACAGGACAGCATGCAAACATGAAAAAAGATCTGTTGAGTTTTTATCCGGAAGAACTGAAAAGGGTCATTTCTGACCTGGGAGAAAAGCCATTCAGGGCAAATCAGATCTTTTCCTGGCTGCACAAGGGAAAGCGCTTTGACGAAATGACCAATATTCCCGCCAGCCTGAGAGAACGCCTGAAAAACGAATACACCGATCAACCGGTCTGCATCGCGGAAATCCATGTTTCTGCCATTGATCAAACCCGAAAATTCCTGTTCCGCCTTGAAGACGGAAACTGCATTGAGGGTGTTCTGATGCAGTATCACTACGGATACACCCTGTGCATATCCACCCAGGTTGGCTGCAACATGGGATGTGCCTTCTGCGCAAGCACGCTTGAAGGAAAAGTGCGTAACTTAAGTGCAGGAGAGATGCTGGGACAGATCCTTTGTGCAAACTCGCTGTCACCGGATATCAAGGTTCATAATATTGTTTTGATGGGCAGCGGCGAGCCGCTTGATAATTATGACGAGGTCATCCGCTTTCTGCGGCTTGTATCAGATGAAAACGGGCTGAATATCGGCCTGAGACACATTTCCTTATCCACCTGCGGTCTTGTTGACCGGATTTATGATCTGATCGAAGAAAAGCTGCCTATCACGCTTTCAGTTTCTCTGCATGCTCCGGATGATCCGATCCGCAGGCAGATCATGCCGATTGCTAAACGGTATGACATTTTATCGCTTATATCCTCCTGCAGGGCATATGTGGAGAAAACGGGGAGAAGAGTCGTGTTTGAATATGCTCTGATCCGAAATGTCAACAGTTCTCCTGAATGTGCCTATAAACTGGCTTCCCTGCTCAGAGGGTTCCAGTGTCATGTCAACCTGATCCCGCTCAATACCGTGAAAGAGCGGAATCTGATCGGTGTTAATGAAAATGAAGTGCAGGCGTTTTTGCACATTCTTGAAGGAGAACACATCTCTGCGACCCGGCGCCGTGAAATGGGCGACGATATCGATGGCGCCTGCGGTCAGCTTCGCAGGTGCAGAATGCTGGAGGGACAGCTATGACGATCACCACAGCCTACAGGTCCCATGTCGGACTCATCCGTGCATCTAACCAGGATGCTGTTCTTTATCTGCCCCAAAAGGGTCTGTACGGCATCGCCGATGGAATGGGCGGACACAATGGCGGCGATATCGCCAGCCGGATGGCTGTGGATATACTGGGTCAATTGATTCGTGAGCCTTATCCGGAAGCAGAAAAGCTCAGAAAAAGCATTCGTACCGTGAATTATATGATATACCAAAGGCAGATAAATGAACCGGAGCTTCACGGGATGGGAACTACACTGACGGTTTTCAGTGTTCGGGAAGACCGGCTTATTCTGGAGCATGTCGGAGACAGCCGCGCCTACAGAATACGGAATGGAGTTCTTGAACAGATGTCTCAGGATCATTCCCTTGTTGGTGAAATGATGAGGGACGGCATTCTTTCAGCAGAAGAAGCCGCCATAAGTCCTTACCGTCATGTGATCACAAGAGCAGTCGGAACAGAACCCGATGTGGATGTGGACATTGCCGAATATAAGCTAATAAAGGGGGATCGGTGGCTTGTCTGTTCTGATGGATTATATGAACATGTAACCGATATGGAGATATGTGATATCCTGAAGCAGAACCCTCCCGAAAATGCAGCCGATATCCTGCTTAGCAGAGCTTTGGAAAAAGGCGGGACCGATAATATTTCTCTCCTGATATCGGAGGTAACCGTATGATCATCGGTCAGATGCTGGATAAACGCTATGAGCTGACCGAGTTCATCGGTAAGGGCGGAATGGCCTTGGTTTACCGGGCCATTGATCACAGAACAGGGCACGACGTCGCAGTCAAGATCCTTCGACCTGAATTTTCGGATGATAAAGAATTCCTGGAACGCTTTGAGCGTGAGGCTCTTGCCGCAAGCAAAATGAGCCATCACAATATCGTCAATCTTCTGGATGTCGGAAAAGATGATCAGAGTCAGTATCTTGTGATGGAATATGTGAACGGGAAAACGCTGAAGGAAGTGATCGACCAGAACGGTCCCATGAAGCCGGAACTGGCAGCACAGATCTGTATCCGTATCCTTTCCGCTTTACAGCATGCTCACAAAAATGGGATCATCCACCGGGATATCAAGCCTCAGAACATTCTGGTCCATTCTGAAGGGCATATCAAGGTTTCGGATTTTGGAATTGCCCGTTTTACCGAAAGCAGCACCGTAGCCAAGCAGGATAGTGTCATGGGCTCTGTTCACTATATTTCACCGGAGCAGGCCCGCGGAGATGATGTGACCTTTTCCAGTGACATCTATTCCGCCGGTGTCGTATTGTATGAAATGCTTGCCGGACGGGTTCCTTTTGACGGCGACAGTGCTGTCACAGTAGCGTTGATGCACATTAACGCAAAACCGATCCCTCTGCATGAGATCATTCCTGATATCCCTGCCGCTTTTGAAAAAATCGTTGAGAAAGCGATGGAAAAGAAAGCAGACCTGAGATATCAGAGTGCTTTGGAAATGGCTCAGGATCTTCAGAGAGCAATCCACGAACCGACTGGGGACTGGCTGGATGATATTTCAGATACTCCCATTTCAGAATTTGAGCACAGCAGCGGCACGGAAAGCGCAAGCGTCTTTTCTGGATTCGTGAACCGGCTGCAAAAAAACTGGTATTACTACCTGCTGGTGTTTCTGTTGGGTCTTCTTGTGACCTTTGCGACCGTCTTTGGTGTCATACGTATTTTTGACAGTATCGGAAACAGCAAACAGGTGCCCTATGTGATCGGAGAGGAAGAAGAAGAAGCTCAGAAGCAACTGGTCCGCACCGGATTGAATGCCAAGATCCTCTCAAGAGACACAAATGACCTTTATCCTGCCGGAACTGTGATAGCGCAGTTCCCAGAATATGACACGGTGCTGCGGAAGGGTGAAACCGTCGGGCTTACACTTTCAACCGGGAAAAACCCTCAAGCCGTTCCGTCTTTGATCGGAGGCAACAGTACAAATGCCGCCCTGATTGCAGAAAAGCACGGTTATCTTATCAAAGTGTCACCGGAAATGATATTAAGCGATGTAGAATACGGTATGGTCGTGCAGCAGGAACCGGCGCCTGGTATTGTGGCTTATCAGAATACCGAGATCACCGTGTATCTGAGCGGAGGTTCTCTGACCGTCCCCAATCTGTCCGGAATGCAATGTGAAGACGCTGTTAACCTTCTGCTAACAGCCGGAATTCCGGCAGATCATATTCTGATCAACGATTATAAAGGCCAGGATGAAACCAAATTCAATATGATCTTTACCCAGCGATTCTTCAGTGATAATGGAACAGAGTATCTTCCAGGTGATAATGCAATGCAAAATATACATGTTGAACTGGTCCAGTATGTGGATCCGGCAACGTATTCGGAGTGAATATGCCTGAAGGGATCATAACGGAAGGCCGGGGCGGCCTGTATACCGTGTGTGCAGAAAACGGTGAAAAAAGTGTACTGCGGGCAAGAAAGAAATTTCGTCATCAGCACATCAGTCCTTTGGTAGGCGACCATGTCAGCTATACCCCCGGTCTGATCAGTGATGAACATGGATGGATCGATGAGATCCATCCCCGGATCAACGCTTCCGTGCGTCCGCCGGTAGCAAATATCTCCCTTATGATGATCGAGGCAGCGGAGGTTCCCGCTCCTGACTGGCTGCTGATCGACAAACTGCTTCTGTATGCATTCCGCAAGCACATTCTGCCCGTACTGGTGATCAATAAAGCGGATATTTTACCCGGAAATATGCTGATCAAAGCAAAGGAATACTACAAAGACACTGGCATCACCATCTTGGGCGTATCCGCAAAAGACTGCACCGGCACAGCAGAACTGAAGCATCTTCTTAAAGGACACACCGTATGTGTATGCGGTCAATCTGGTGTTGGAAAATCATCCCTGATCAACTGTTTATGCGGCAGTGATCTTGAAACAGGGGAGATCAGCCTCCGTATCGAACGGGGCAGGAATACGACCAGACACTGTGAGCTTATGATCTTCCCGGATTTCAATATCATTGACACACCGGGCTTCAGTCTCCTCGAAGAAAATGAAAAACCGGAGGATCCGGTTCTGCTCCAGGAGTTTTACCCTGAATTTGCGCCCTATCAGGGACAATGCCGTTTTCAGCCCTGCTATCATTGGAATGAACCCGGATGTGCCATTCTTCAGGCCGTAAAAGACGGTACTGTAAATCCGGAACGGATGAATCGATATCACGAGCTGCTTCAAGCAGCCCGGGAAAGGTGGAATAATCGCTTTGATTGATATTAGGCCTTCTATCCTTGCTGCCGATCTGATGAACCTGCATGAGGATATTTCACATATTGCCGATCATATCGAATGGCTTCATTTTGATGTGATGGATGCACATTTTGTTCCGAATTTGTCTTTTGGTCCGGCTTTATGTGCGCAGATCAAACGAAGCTTTCCAGCGCTTAAGCTGGATGTTCATTTGATGATGGAGCATCCTGAAGATTATATTGACGTGTTTATTAAAAACGGTGCAGATGCAATCACTGTACACGCAGAAGCAGCAAGGGACGGGGGTATCGAGCTGATACAGAAAATCAAATCAGCGGGCATATTGGCCGGCATCTCCTTGAAACCGCATTCACCCGTTGAAACCCTGCCTGAATATCCTGTCATGCCGGATCTTTTTCTCATCATGACCGTTGAACCGGGGTTTGGCGGTCAAAAGTTTATGCCTGCCATGCTTCAAAAAAGCCGATATCTGCGTCTTCAAGGTTACAGAGGGATCATTTCAGTGGATGGAGGAATCGGGCCTGATAACGCTTGCATGTGCGCAGAAAGCGGAGTAACCGCCATGGTGATGGGCACAGCCGTTTTCAGGGCTGCTGATCCTGAAGAAGTGATCCGCAAATGTAAGGAAATATGCCATGAAAAATAATGCTGCAAAAAAGGGTTCCGGCTTTCACACCAAGAAAAGTCTCGGACAGAATTTTTTGACCGATCCGATGCTGCTTGGGCATCTTGTAGAACTTTCCGGCATTCCGGAAAACTCCTGTGTATTGGAGATCGGCACCGGTCTTGGAACCCTGACTGAACAATTGGCAAAGCACTGTACTCATGTTTCGACTGTAGAAATCGATGATACGCTGATTCCGATCCTTCAGATCACCCTTTCCGGCATGCACAACGTATCGCTGATACACGGAAACATCATGATGCTGGATATAAACGAGATCACCCGCAACATGCGCCCATATCATGTTGTCGCAAACATACCGTATTACATCACGACCGACCTGATCAATAAGCTGATCCTGCAAACAGATGGAATCGCATCCATTTCTGTAATGGTCCAGAAAGAAGCAGCGGAAAGGATCACTGCTTTGCCTGGTACTGCACAGTACGGAATGCTTGCTGTCGTTACCTCGTTATACGGTACGGCACATGTTGTTGCGGATGTTCCGTCGGAATGCTTTGAGCCCCGTCCGAAGGTAGACAGTTGTTTTGTCACGATCCGCCCCTATGCAGATTCAAGATACACCAAAGAAGATATCAGCATCATCCTTCCTGCCGCCCGTGCTGCATTTCAATCAAGACGAAAGACCTATGTGAACAACCTGATCGGATGTTATCACATTTCCAGAGAAGAAGCCCTGGCGGTGGTTCGGGAATGCGGCCTTAACGATACGATCCGGGGAGAGGAATTGACATTAGATCAGTTCCTGCAGATCGGTCGGGCGCTGAGCCGATAATGCTCATAGAAGCAAACAGGAACAAAGTCTGCTTACCTTCTTTCCAATTATTCAACGTAACAAAAAAGCCTGACATAAGCAGGCTTTTTTGTTATCAGGATATTGGGTAATGATCACTCCGCTGTTCCGACCGACTGTATTCCCAGCTTTATGAGCGCATCTGCCATAAGAAGTACATTCTCTTCATTCCCATTGCCGGCAGAAATACACATGAAAGCATTATTACAATCAAAACCAAAGCGTTCAAGATAGCCTGTCAGGCTGTCAGTAGGAATACCATACAGGTGAGTTTCATAGCTTCCGATCGTTTCGTCGATAATGTAGCTCGTATAGCCCGCCGTCAAGTCGATCCCTTCTGTATGGATGGTTCCGTTACTGACCAGCTCCTCAAGTGGAATAAAGCAGCCCTGACGGGCATACTGGATAAAATAGTCCTCCGGCAGGAAAATGATATCCACTTCTCTGGCCACACCCAGACGCAGTAGCAAAACCTCCTCCGTTGAATAACCATCGGAATAAATGGGGATCGTGATACATTCAACGGTTTCAACTTCGCTCACAAAGGGAATCTCCGGCAGGATCATATTGATCTCATTCAGCGCATTCTCCTGCGAAACAGATGAAGATACAAAATAAATATCGACCCGTTTATCTTCCGGAGAATGATATTCTGTAACCGTATAGATAAGTGAAATGAGCATGCACCCCAGGGCGATCAAAATAACATATTTATACCAGTTGTAATTCAAATGATCCTTTAATGCTTTTTTCGTGATCGGCGTACTGATTTTCATATATATGCTTTCCAGACCCTTCAGACTTTCCGTCTATAATGCTGTACAGAAATCGTACAAGGTTTTCAGCTTTTTTTCAAAGCGTTGTTTCCCTACAGGTACTATTCTGTTCGTTTCCTATCATAGCATACGGCACGGATGAAAACAATACCATCGGTGATGGCATTAATGTGTCATAGCATAAAATAAGTCCTTGTTATAGGCATCGTCAGAACCTGGTCATACAGATTTTTCCAATGCCTGATTAATACGATCGATCAGCACCTGTGACAGCACGGCACAGGATTCGATATGGACCTTTTCACTACCCACCATCAGTGAACAGGAATCGCTGCTTCGCTTGATACCGGTGATCTGCGAAAAGCGATAGGAATGACTGTTGCCAAGAAAGGTGGTATAGATGAATTCATCATCGTCAACGATGCGTATCGTCTGATTACGCCAGCAAAGCAGCGCTGCAGCGCCAAGCAGTGCAGCCGCCAGGGCAGCGGCAAGCAATGCAAAGTGGAATGAAGCGATCACAAAACAAATCATGACCAGCGCAGCAGCCAGCAGTACAAGCCCAAACGCCATAACAAACTCCGGCAGATACATGTCAGCACGGGGCTCATCATCGGAGGAAGTCATATGCAATACCTTTTCCACAAAACGAACCAGCAAGCGAAACTTCATGTCACATTTTCTCCTTCTTTTCAGCAGACTTTTCGGTCTTCTTATCATCCAGGGGCTTCATGGTCGGGAACAAAAGCACGTCGCGGATGGAATCGGAATCGGTCAGCAGCATGAGACTTTCAACCCCCAAATTGGGGCATTTCACGCACTTTTGTGCTAGAAGAGAAAGATTTCTGTACTGACCTTTGCGTCAAAAGCCCGCGTGAACGCTTGCATTTCAAGGATTTTTGGTGCACAATTGGTGCACTTTGGTGCACCGAAATTCACGTTGTCCAATAGTCCTCAAAACTCTCAAACTCGCGTTTCTTAAAGTCCTCTGTTGCGTCCGCGTAGATGTTCAGCGTCGTCTTCACGTCGGAGTGACCAAGCGCTTCTTGGATGACCTTGATGTTCATGCCCGCTTCACACATCCGCGTTGCGAAGGTGTGCCTCAGGGTGTGACAACTGAAGTGTGGAAGCAGCAGTGGATTCTTTGGTTCTTTCGACAGGATTTCATCGTTGCAGTCGCGTGTGATCCGCTGTATAGCCTTGTTCAGCGTGCCTTGATGCTGTGTCTGACCAAAGCGGTTCACGAACACAAAATCCGAATATCCGTCAATCGTCACTGTACTGTGTCTCCCACTCTTTTCCTGATTCTGGCGTTCCATCAGGAAAGCTTCCTTCACAAAACTGAGCATCGGCACCTTGCGGTTGCTGTTCGCGGTCTTGGGCGAATGGATGTTGCCATAGAATCCATTGATTTCATGATTGTAGAAAACCAATGTGTGATTCACGTCAATCATACCCTTTTCAAGGTCAATGTCACACCATCGCAGTCCCGAAACTTCTCCTACACGTAAACCTGTTCCAATCATGACTGCAAACACAGGATACCAATGCTGGTATTGTGGGGTCTTCATCAGATACTCAAGAAACAAATCCTGTTCCTGCTTGGTTAAAGCCCGCCGCTTATCTGCTTTCATTGCATGCGTCTGCTTGAGTTCTTTCAGAACATTATCAGCAGGATTACGACGAATGTAGCAGTCATCCACTGCCATATCAAGCACCTGATGCAGAACGTTGTGGACGGTATCAAGCGTTGAAACGGACATGCCCTTTCCCTCGACCAAATTGTTGTAGAACCGCTTGACATCCGATTTTACAAGAGAAGAAATTCGTTTCTTCCCAAATTGCGGTGCAACAAACATGTTGTACATGTACTTGTAGTTCTGGAAAGTATTGTCCTTCAATCCACGTTTGACCTGTTTCCACAGTTCAAACATCTCATTCACAGTAACAAATCGGGCTTCTGGCTTGATTCTGTCGTTCTGGTCTTGTTCTACCTCTTTCTCTTTTGTCCGTAATTCTTCCAAAGTCGAAGCGTGTACAGAGTGGCGCTTACCATCATCGCTTGTCCAACGATATTGATAACCACCTCTGCTGTGATACGATTCGCCTTTGAGAAGAGCTTTTGTTTCATTCATTTCAGAACCTTTCTGAAGGAATGAACAAATTCGTTCTTAAATATCATACCACAAAATGTCCCTGAAATCAAGGAAAACGATACATCTCAACACATTATGTAAGCAGAAGGGTACATGTCAAAACAACTTTGCTACAACTTTTAAAGATACTTCTGCATCTCACCTGCGATTCTGATCTTCTTTTGTCGGGAAAACAACTGTTATCGTTTCCAACGGCGTGAACTTGTGACCAATGGCGATTCGCCCTGTTTTCTGTAAACAAAAGCGGTAAACGAAACAAAAACCGCAGAATGAACCTTTCACTTACAAGTCCTGATTATTGGACATTGCCTCAGGTTTATTACAGTCACAAGGTTGAGGGAAGGAAACAAGACCGAAGCCTTGAATAATGAGCAAGATTGAAAGGTGGAACGATCTATCGAAATGGCAAAAGT
>JAZLIA010000055.1:0-37749 GCA_045617125.1 Clostridia bacterium
TGACGGCGTTGAAATGGTTATGCCCGGTGATAACGTCGAGATGGAAGTGGAACTGATCACCCCCATCGCCATCGAAGCCGGTCTGCGTTTCGCTATCCGCGAAGGCGGCCACACTGTCGGTGCCGGTGCCGTTGTACGCACTGTCGAGTAATTCATATATCCTTCACCCTCCGGTATTCCGGAGGGTTTTTGTTTGCAAAAAACGGATCCTCACTTCCCGTCTGGATGCAAAAACTGGTAATTAGTTTCCTTCTTTCTCAATTGACTTTTTATCACCTATTCTGTAATATCGAGTAGACAGTTTAACCGATCGGCCTGTTACCTTTTTAGGTCTTGGAGGATCTTATTCATGAACATCCCTGCCATCGTAGCCCTTTTGGGAGGCGTTGCCCTTTTCCTCTACGGCATGTGCGTCATGTCGGACGGCCTGAAAAAGGTTGCCGGCAACAAGCTGGAAGTGGTGCTTTACAAGCTTACCTCCAACCCTGTGAAGGGTTTTGCCCTGGGAGCCGGTGTCACTGCGGTGATCCAAAGCAGCTGTGCCACATCCATCATGGTCGTAGGCTTTGTCAACAGCGGCATTATGAAGCTGAAGCAAGCGATCTCGATCATTCTGGGTGCTATTCTCGGCACCAGCATCACTGGATGGATCGTTTGTCTCAGCTACATCGATTCTGCCGGAAGCGGCATCCACGGCATTTCAGCGCTTCTTTCTACGGCGGTGCTCACCGGCATTGTCGCGATCATCGGTATTGTATACCGCATGTTCCTCAAAGGGCACTTCAAGCACCGTGTTGGGGATATCCTGATGGGTTTTGCCATTCTCATGTTTGGCATGAGCGCAATGAGCGAAGCAGTCTCCGAAATGCGCGAGCTTTTCGGAGAAGTGATCAGCACGCTCAATAATCCTCTGATCGGCATTCTGGTGGGCATCGTTTTCACCGCCATCCTTCAGAGTGCCTCCGCTGCTGTAGGTGTGCTGCAGGCCCTTTCCTTCGCAGGAGGAATGGCATTCGATACAGCCCTTCCGATCCTGCTCGGGATCGGGATCGGGGCCAGTGTTCCCGTGATCTTGAGCTCCCTCAGTGCCAACACCGACGGCAAGCGCACAGCCATGGTGTACCCCATAAGCGAGCTGATCAGTGTGGGACTTATTGGAAGCATTTTTTATCTTTTGAATGCATTGTTTGGTTTTTCTTCGCTCATGACAGCGGAGATGGATCCCTTCCGTCTTGCCCTTACCAACACCATTCTGCGCCTGATCAAAATGGCGATCCTTCTCCCCTTCACCGCTTTGATTGGGAAAATCGTCACCAGCCTTATCAAGGAAAAAACAACAGAAACGACCTCTCCCCTTTCCAATATCCATCTGGAGGAGCGTTTCATCGCATACCCTGCCCTCGCAATCGAACAGTGCCGTACCACGATCAATGACATGGCCGATGTTGCCCACAAGGGTCTTCTTTCCTCCATGGAGCTGATCGACCATTTCAGCCCCGACGGCTTCAAAACCGTACAGGATCGGGAAGAGATGGGAGACCGTTATGAAGACAGCCTGGGAACCTATCTTGTTAAGCTCACAGGCGGTTTCCTCACCGATCGGCAGAACAAGGATGTTTCCAAATTCCTGCATACGATATCCGATTTTGAACGTATCAGCGACCATGCTTTAAACCTTGCCGAAACCGGAAAAGAGATCTATGATAAGCAGATCGTTTTTTCCGACGAAGGAAAGCATGAACTGGATGTGATCCGGGCTGCCGTAAAGGAGATTGTGGACACGGCCCTTACCAGCTTCATCAGCAACGATATTTCCCTTGCCTATCGGGTGGAACCTTTGGAGGAGCGGATCGACAATCTGTGCGATGAAATGAAGCTTCACCATATCGACCGTGTAAAGCGGGGAATGTGCACGCTGATGCAGGGGTTCGTATTCAACGATCTGCTCACCAACTTTGAAAGGGTATCCGATCACTGCTCCAACATTGCGGTCGCCATGATCGAATTGGAGAGCGATCAGTTTGATACTCACCGTTATCTGGATAGCCTGAAAAAAGCCGAAAGTCCCACCTTCGACGCCTATTTCAAAGAATATTGCGACAAATATAAGATCTGATCTTCCATTCCTGCATTTCTTCTTGTTTCCTGATTCATCAGAAAATCTGTCCCCATCCAGTTTCTTTTCAAGTTCATTTTTGATCTTATCAATGTTCAGCATCATATCATCCTCCTTAATCAATAATATTTTTTGTTTTCCGTTACGCCCGGAAGAAGTCCTTGGCCTCAGATGGTGCGATCTTGAAGGTGATATTCTCCATGTCCGTTCAGTCGTTACCCACCCAACCAGGAACGAACCGCACTTTCACAACTATACCAAAACCGCTTCAAGCGTTCGCGATCTGATCGTTCCGAAGTTTGTTTTGGTATATTTGCCAATACGGCATCCGGATACCGAATTCATCGTCGGAGGGCCGAGCCCGATCTCCTATTCCAAGCTCAGAAATATAAGAAAACGCGTAAAACGGGAAACCGGGTTTGACGAAAATATTGTACCGAGACGCTTCCGAACGACCGTCGCCACAGACATCTCGGCGTTAACGCACGATTTGAAATTAGTGCAAAAAATGCTCGGACACTCCAATCCTCAGACAACTTTGCGACACTATGACAAGGGACGCTCTCGTGCAGCAGATGCCACATCCGCCATCGAAAAGTGCTACGGACTTGACGAAATTTTTGACGAAAATCAATTGTAAAAATCGATAATGAATTTTTGATATCCCGATCTTGCATTTTATGGGGATATTTGTATTAAATTGCAACAAAAAACCTGCATTTCTGCAGGTTCTTTGGAGCTGATGGGCGGATTCGAACCGCCGACCTCATCCTTACCAAGGATGCGCTCTACCGACTGAGCTACATCAGCAGGCAACATTGATATAATAGCACATCCTCTGGAATAATGCAAGTACTTTTAAGAAAATATTTTTCCCTTTATTGAAACTTGTGGCAAGCCATACGATCCGACCCATTTTTCGGATATGAAACATAGGAAGACACCCCTCGCTGTCTTCCAGCTGCATGCTATTCGTTAAAAAAGAAAAACTTCGCCGCAGGAAGACAGCTTTGAAATGGTACCGTCTCTGATAACATAGGCTTCCCCCCGCAATTCTTCTTTTCCGTCTTTGATAAACAGATAGCTTCCATCCGGAATAGCATAAAAGGTCTTTCCCATGCTGTCGGGGCAGGCAATATCCTCATAGATCCGCAAGCCATCCAATACATCATGCTGATTTTCCTGATAATGCGGAAGCAGATTGATCTTTGTCAAACCAAGCCCGCTAAGGAACCGATCATACTCAGGATCAATCACTTCGCCTTCTGCTTCCGGTTGAGCATATACTTCATCGGCACTATTCATGCTCCCGGCACTTATTCCGATCACAATGCCTTCGAAGTTCTTCAGCAGATAACGCAAACCGATCCTGTCAAAAAATCGGTTTTGCGTCGGCACATGCCCGCCGGAAAGAATAATGAGGTTTGATTTACGCACCAGTTTCTCTGCTTGATCATCATTCCTACTGTCCAGAGCAGCAAAGCATTCAAATCCAAAGCCCGCGTCTTCAAGCGATTTTCTTGTGATAGAGGCATAATAATCCATCTTATCCCATCTGTCAGGATCGGAACAGATATCCAAAGCACGGCAGGGATCAGGAAAACACAGCCGCAATTCATCAACAAAATGATTCACTGGGTTCAATGCACCCGTGACAGGATCATCCGTTCTGCTCGTCAAAAAGCAAATCATATATTCACCTCTGAATTTTACCGATATTCCTTCACATCAAAGCTTCTGCGGATCCACTGCCCGCAATTCTCAATCGTCACATCCTGCTCATTGCCGATCATCTGGCACAGGATATTGCCAATGGCTGTTCCCTCTCCGGGACCGGCAAACACGGGAAGACCGGAAGCCTCCTGCGTCCAGCGGTTGAGCACTACATTGTTGCATCCCCCGCCTACGATATTGATGCCGGTGAAGGTTTTCCCTGTGATCTTTTCCAGTTCACGGATCGCTGAAGCATAGCAATCCGCCAGGGAACGCAACACAACTGCGATGATCTGGCCATCGGTAAGCTCCTGCGTGCATCCTCTCTCTCTCAGATCCGCTTTGATCTCCTCCAACATGCTTTCCGGGGCCAGATAGCGATGATCATCCACATTGATCCGGAGCAGGATCTCCTCCGCTCTCTCCGCCATGGAAGCCATTTCCGCAAAGGTATATTTTTCCTGCCACTCTTTTCTCAGGTTCTGTATCATCCATAAGCCCATGATGTTGCGCAAGAACCGCACCTTTCCCCCATAAGCGCCTTCATTGGTAAACCCGGCCTTCAGGGCGCTTTCATTGGTGATCGGTTTGTCCAGCACCACGCCAAGAAGGCTCCAGGTACCGCTGGAAATGATCACATGATCGTGGCTGTCGGGTACCGCCATAAACGCACATCCCGTGTCATGGGTGCAGGGAGCGATCACCGTGCAGGAAAAGCCCACCCGTTCCGCAATGCCGGGCAGAAGCGTTCCCAACTTTTCACCGGGCATAACGGGCTTGGGGCCCAGTAAGCTTTCCGGAATAGAGGCATATTTCAACACCGGGCGGCACCAGTCACCGGTATCCAACTGCAAAAGAGCCGCAGTTGAAGCGATGCTGAATTCATTTTTGATCACTCCGCAAAGAAGATAATGCAGATAGCAGGGCAGGAAAACCATTTTATCGGCTTTCTCCATCATGGACCTGTTTTCACTCATCAGCTGATAGAGCGTGTTGAAGGGCTGTTTTGCTGTGCCGGTATAGGAATACAGTTCTTCAAACGACATCTGCTGCTCCAGTTTTTTATCAGCTCCCTCAGTGCGGTCATCACGGTAGGCAAAGGGCTGCTCGATCAGGGCATACTCCCTGTCCAGCAGCACATAATCCACACCCCAGGTGTCGATAGCCACCGTGGAAGGAATGCACCCTTCCTGACGGCATTTTTCCATCCCGATCAGAATATTTTCAAAGAGTACATCTATGTCCCAATGATAATGCCCATCTGACCGGATCATCTTGTTTTCAAAGCGGTGTACCTCGCGGGTGCAGATCCGCTGATCCTCGATCCATCCCAGAATGTGCCGTCCGCTGCTCGCTCCGATATCGATTGCCAATCTATACTCCATCCTGTTCACCAGCCTTCTTATATTCTAAAGGTATTCTAACATAGCCGGTGTCATTTTTCAATCAAGCCAAATGCAATTACATATGTCTGTTTTCTTATTTTTCCATTTATTACTGTACTTTCTGACAGTTTATGTTATAATAATCCATATCATAGCAATAAGAGGTGTTCTTCATTGCCTGTTAACGGATGTAAATCAATTGGAGTTTTCATCAACAAATCGGATTATTACTTTGAATCCACTGTATACCACGCTGTGCGGAACCGTGCTGCCGTGCTTGGCTATCATGTTTTCTTTTTCAGCACAGTAGGCTACCGGGATTCCGGAAACCGCTATGACAAGCAGGAAAAGAGCATGTTTCAGTTTGCCCCTGTTAAGAACCTGGATGGTATTCTTGTTGCACCTGAAAATTTCGAACAGGCCGGTTTCAAAAGCTCGCTTTATAAAATGCTTTCCCGCTGCAGCTGCCCCATTGTATGTCTGCGTTCCCGTCATAATACGTATGATTGCGTTTACAATGACGAGGAAAACGCCATTCGTCCTTTGCTTGCCCATCTGCTGGATGATCATCAGCTGACCGATGTGTGCTTCCAGGCCGGTTTCAAAGGTCATCCGGACGGTGAAAAACGGCTGCAGTGCTATCTGGAAGAAATGGAAAAGCGAGATCTTCCTCTTCCTGAAGGAGCTGTTTTCTATGGCACAATGTGGACCAGCGAAGCAGATAAGGCCTATCATCACTATTTTACACAGAGAAGCCATATTCCTCAAGCCATCGTATGCGCCAATGATTATATGGCCCACGCCCTCATCAAGGAAGTGCAGCTTCACGGCTACCGTGTTCCGGAGGATGTGGTCATCACCGGCTTCGACAATATGGATTCCTATTCTTCTCCTTCTCTCACCACCATGGGACAGGATTATACCACCATGGCTGAAAGCGCCGTCACACTGCTTGACGAACGTATCCGGGAGCGGGAAATGGGGATCGTCTCGCCCCGAAAAGAAATCGTGATCCACAGTGCTCTCATCCGCGGAGAGAGCTGCGGCTGTAAAAAATGCTCCTCGGATGATCTGATCCGGCGTCTCCGTGATGCCGGACAGATCCTGAACAGCATACGCAGCCGGGAAGTGAGCCAAACCTATTTTTCCATTTCAATGAATGCCTGTGATACGCTCAAGGACATCCACACCGAAATGATAAAGCATATTCCTGACGTGCCCAGCATAAAAGATTATTACCTTTGCCTTTTTACAGATAAGCCCGTCTGTGATGCTCAGAATTACTCCTTCCCCGGCAAGATCACCCAGACCGCATGTCTGGCTATGGGAGTGCGCAATCGGAAGGATCTTGGCATGCCCATGACCGTCTTTGATTATCAGCAGCTGCTCCCTCCTTTTTCCCATTCAGAAAAGGAGCCGCAGGCTTATTACATGATGCTCCTTCACCAGAGAAACAAAACTTACGGCTACGCCTTATGCCAATATGATGAAAAACAGTATCCCACCATCTTCTTCCATCACTGGAATGTGATCATGGCCAATGCCCTTTCCAACATATCCATTCAAGCTCAGATGCGTGCCCTGTATGACGAGCGGCGCCTTTCCTCGATCACCGACAGTATGACCGGGCTGAACAACCGGAGAGGGCTGGAAGAATATATCCAGCCTTTATGGAAAAAGATGTGCCATCAACAGGAGCAAACCGCATTTATCAGCTTCGATATGGATAATCTGAAAAAGATCAACGACACCTGGGGACATGCCTCCGGTGATCAGGCGATCTGCCTGTTTGCCGATGCGATCTCCCGTGCCCTTCCTTACACGGGAATTGCCGCACGTACAGGCGGAGATGAATTCATCGTTTGCATCCAGCGCTGCGATACCGGGATCTGCAATTCCTTTATCGATCTGGTATGGCGCTATATCGACCAGAACTGTGAAAGCGACAGCATACCGTTCTACGTTGAATCCTCCTGCGGCGTATATCTCACATCGCTTCAGCCTGATTCCATATTTGAAGAATGTATCAAACGCAGTGATGAACAACTGTATATCGACAAAGCTCAGCATCGGGCACAAAAGAAAGCGAGGCAGCAGGATCATGTTTGAAAAGCTGAATGAATACCTGGAGCATCTGGATGTTCCTTCCTGTGATATCCTTATTTGCAAAGATCACAAGGTTCTTTTCCGTTCCATGTACGGTTATTCCGATTATGAGAAAAAGGTGCCTCTCACCGGAAACGAAACCTACTGTATGTACTCCTGTTCCAAAACGCTCACCAGCTGCGCCGTTATGCAGCTGATCGAACGGGGTCTGCTCTCCCCGGATGATCCGGCATATGCCTATCTTCCAGCATATAAGGAACTGAAGGTCTTGGAAAATGGAGTTCTCCGCCCGGCACGCACCACCCTCACCATACGCCATCTGTTGAGCATGCAGAGCGGAATGAGTTATGATCTGAACAGTCCGGAGATCGTTGCCGAAAACAAAAAGCAGAACGGACACGCCACTACACGCCAATTGGTGGATGCCATGGCCCTCACTCCCCTCAGCTTTGATCCCGGAACCGATTTTCTCTACAGTCTCAGTCATGATGTGCTGGCTGCTGTTGTGGAAGTCGTTTCCGGCATGCGTTTTTCCGAATATCTCAGGCAAAATATTTTTGAGCCTATTGGTATGCTTCACACCGGTTTCAGCTTTACCGACGAGATCCATGCTCTTCAATGCGCACAATACCGTAATGATCCCGATGGCGGACAGTTCGTCCCGATCGAAAGAGAACATCTGGAATATCGCCTTTCTACAGAATATGAAAGCGGCGGGGCGGGTATTATCAGCTGCACGGAGGATATGGGTGCTTTCGCTGACGCGGTTGCAAGCGGATGCACAAAAAAAGGCTGCAGTTTCCTGCAGCCCGCAACGATCGACCTTTGGCGCACTCCTCAGTTGTGTCCCAGAGGAAAAGCCAGCTTTGATCTTTGGCATCGCTATGGTTACAACTATGCAATGGGTGTCCGCACCCGTGTGGATACATCGATCGGACGGGGCGGTCCCAAAGGGGAATTCGGCTGGGACGGAGCCGCCGCTTCCTATATCATGATGGACCCGGAAAATCATCTTTCCTTCTTCATGTCCATGCACGTCCGTTCCTTCAACAAGGCTTATGATGTGATCCACCCCACCGTACAGACCTTGATTTACGACGAACTCAGCGGACGCTGAAAAGCAGATCTCCATAACCCGGATAGGGCCACACTCCACGGTCACATTTCCGTTCCATTTCATCCACCACTGTGCGCAGGTCTTTCATCACCGGCAGCACAGTGTTTTTATATGCCTGCGCCTTTTCAGCAGCGTTTTTTCCGCCCATCGCTGCCAGCATGCCCGCTTCCAGTTTCCGGGCAAAGGCGTTTATATCCCGCAGGCCCGCAGAAAGTGCAGAAAGCAGTTCATTTTCCGTCGCAATATCTGCTTCTTCCGATACCTGCTTTTGAATATATGCAGACTGAGCGATAGTGTATTTATATCGGATCAATGCCGGAATGATATCCTGCCTCACCATCTGCAGCATCGTTGCCGCCTCAATACGGATGATCTTGGCATAATTCTCATTCAGGATCCCAAATCGGCTGTTCATTTCTGTGCGGGTCAGAACGCCGTGTTTTTCAAACAGGGTCACGTTTTTATCATCCAGCATATGCGAAAGGGCATCCGGAGTGGTGGGCAAATTCATGAGTCCGCGTTTCTTTGCCTCTTCTACCCAGGAATCGTCATATCCGTTTCCGCTGAAAATGACCCGCTTATGGCAGTGAATCACCCTCTTGATCAGCTCATGCAGGGCACCGCTCAGATCCCCCGCCTTTTCCAGTTCATCCGCAAACTGCATCAATTCTTCCGCTACGATGGTATTGAGCACCGTATTCACATCCGAGATCGAATCCGATGAACCGAGAGAACGGAATTCAAACTTATTTCCGGTAAATGCCAGAGGAGATGTGCGATTCCTGTCCGTCGTATCCTTCGGGATTTTCGGAAGCGTATGCACACCGATGCGCAGGATTCCCTTTTCTCTGGCACTATAGGGAACATCCTGCTCGATGCAGCGCAGGATCTCCTCCAGTTCATCTCCCAGGAAAATACTCATGATCGCCGGAGGGGCCTCATTGATGCCCAAACGGTGATCATTTCCGGCAGTGGCAACAGAGATCCTCAGCAGATCGGGATACTCATCCACCGCTTTGATGATGGCACACAGAAACAGCAGGAACTGCGCATTCTGATCCGGCGTTTCACCCGGCTCCAGCAGGTTCACCCCGGAATCGGTCATCAGGCCCCAGTTGTTATGCTTTCCGCTTCCGTTCACACCCTCAAAGGGTTTCTCATGCAGCAGACACACCAGATCATGCTTCTGGGCCACCTTTTTGATGATCTCCATCGTAAGCTGGTTATGATCCGCTGCGATATTGGCTGTGCGGTAGATCGGAGCAAGTTCATGCTGCGCCGGAGCAGATTCGTTATGGCGGGTCTTATCCATAATGCCCAGCTTCCAGAGTTCTTCATCCACTTCGCGCATAAAAGCCACAACTCTGGGCTTGATCGTTCCGTAATAATGATCATCCAGTTCCTGACCCTTGGGAGGACGGGCTCCGAAAAGCGTGCGGCCGGTATAAATCAGATCCGGCCGTTTTTCATACACCGCTTTGTCGATCAGAAAATATTCCTGTTCTGGCCCCACGGTGGTGTACACATGGTGTACATCCCCATTGCCAAACAGATGCACCACTCTCACTGCCTGCCGGTCCAGCGTCTGCATGGAACGCAGCAGCGGAGTTTTTTTATCCAAAGCCTCTCCGCCATAGGAACAGAACGCGGTGGGGATGCACAATGTTTTATCCTTGATGAAAGCAAAGGAAGTAGGGTCCCACGCGGTATACCCGCGCGCTTCAAAGGTTGCTCTCAGGCCCCCGGAAGGCAGTGAAGAGGCATCCGATTCCCCCTTCACCAGCTCCTTGCCCGAAAAAACCATCTTGACCTTCCCGTTTCCATCGGGAGAAATGAAACTGTCATGCTTTTCCGCAGTAATGCCGGTCATGGGCTGGAACCAATGGGTAAAATGCGTTGCCCCTTTGCTGATCGCCCAATCCTTCATTGCACTTGCCACAGTATTGGCCACAGCGGGGTCCAGGCTTTTGCCTTCATGAACGGTCTTCTGCAGGCATATATAGGTTTCTTCCGGCAGATATTCCTTCATTGCGGCATCATCAAATACCATAGTCCCGAAAATTTCCGGTACACTCGTCATATTCTTACCTCACCGCATTCACTCCGGGATCAGTTCAGCATCCACCCACACTGCGGGCCTCACCGCGCCGCCCTGGGAATTAGCCTTGTTGCCGTTTGCATTGATAAATCCCTTGGTGGAAACGGTGGCTGCATGCCGGTTGTCACTGCCGGAGGATCTGAGCCAGTACCAGGCATAGCCGTCCACATTCGCCGCGCCATTCCTGATCGCGCTCTCCGTCGCCACTGCGGTCAGCAGATCCTTTTCCTTCAGTTTCTCCGCCTCCGCCGCACTCAGTACAAACACACGGTCCTCCGTATCGTTGCCCGCATTGCTGAAATGAGTGGCGGAATCGGCTTCATTTGTTGTATATACGATGGCGGCTTTTTCTTCTTCTGTAAAGGCGGCATTCGCAAAGGTGCTATTCAGCCAGGTGCGCAGGTCAGAATTTTCCCAGGTCACATTCTGAACATCATTCCGGTATTTCACGCTGTCAAGGGCATTCACGCTGAGCAGAAGAGACTTTCCGTTCCGGAAATCCACCACTACCCACTCGATCGGCTCTGCGCCGTCAGAGGGATTCCCGTTCTGATCATAGGAACCAAAGGTCACACGGTTTCCGATACGCTTGAATTGTCCGTTTCGGGAATTTTCTTCCACGATCACAGCAAGCTGTTCATCCTCCTGCAAAAGCCGGTCTACTTCCTCGCGGCCGGTATAACGGATCAGAATATGATATGCGCCTTCATAATCACCGCTCTGGCGAAGTATTTCTGCTTCATAAAGATCGCATTCCGCCAGCTTCTCCGCAATGTCGGCAAGATTGGCAGGAAGACCGGCCAGAATATCACGCGCGCCTTCAATATCTCCCGCATCCAGCAAAGCACATGCATCGGCATAATCCAGCTGGTTTCGTCCTTCCTCAATACATGTAAAGAGGCCTTCCGTTTCAAGATCATTTCCGTCCAGATCGTAAAGAAGGTCACTCAGCTCATCCAGGGAGATCTCCCT
This sequence comes from Clostridia bacterium, assembly GCA_045617125.1. GTDB lineage: Bacteria > Bacillota > Clostridia > Christensenellales > Aristaeellaceae > ZC3RG03. The sequence continues at coordinate 11,508 of JAZLIA010000055.1, forward strand.
TGAAAGCTGCTGAATATGCTGCAGCCGTTCCCCATCCCGGTCCTTCAGCATATAGCCGGCAACGGCAGCGACAGAAAAATCTCCGTTTTCTTCTGCCGTTTCAGCCAGAGAGGCGATCCGTTCCGCTGCCGCATCCGTTCCCGCCCTGCGGCAGAAGCGAAGCGCCTGCGTCATATCACCCATTTCCTCAGCCTTTTGGGCAGCATAGAGCAGGGCGTCGGTCAGCCCGGCGCTTTCTCCCGCTTCGTCAAACCGTGCTTCTGCCAGAGCAAAATCCCCCTCATCGCAGGCAAGCATACCGCGGCGAAGGTTCAGCTTCGGCAGCTGAGTCCGGCTGTCAAGATAATCTCCAAGAGAAGCAAACATTTCTTCAGCTGCGTCATAATCCCCGTTTTCCATTGCAGCCGATGCGAGCATATACCTGCAGGAAAGGATCTGCTCGCTGCTGTCCCGATAATCCTGAAGAGCAGCAAAGGCTTCTATAGCACCGGCAGCATCTCCCTGTTCCTTCATCTGCACAGCAGACATATAGCGACAGGAAAGCACACGATCTGCACTGTCGGCATATCCGTTCAGCTTTTCAAAGGACTCTGCCGCTTCTTCATAGCTTCCTTCATCAAACAGACTGCAGGCCATGCGATAACGGCATTCTGTCGCTTTTGCAGCGCTGTCGGCATATCCATTCAAAGTGTCAAACGCTTCCGCAGCTTCATCATACCGCTGCGCTTCAAATGCGGCACAGGCGATTCTGTAACGGCATTCCGCTGCCTTCCAGTCACTGTCGGCATACCCGTTCAGTGCTTCGAAAAGGCCCAGTGCCTCCTCCGGCTTGCCTTCATCAAACACAGCCACCGCCTGCCTGTAGTAGGTGTCGGTCAAAAGTGTGGCGCTGTCCCTGTATCCGTTCAGGGATTCATACGCCTTCGCAGCCACGTCAAAATACCGGGTGTCCGCGCAGAACTGAGCCAGGTTGTATTCCCGTTCCTTCAGCGTGTCAGTCTGCTCAAGCGCCAGGTAATGCTCAAGCGCCACTTCATACCGTCCCTCATTAAATGCCTGATCGGCGATCGTGGTATTGAGCTCAAGCTCCTGCTGATAAATGTCCGTTTTATCGCGAACGCGGTCCAGATCCGCTCGTGCGGCGTCAAAATCACCCTCCGCAGTCGCTTTTACCGCCCGGGCCACCGTCATCTCCACCCATTTTTCAGCACTGTCAAGGTAATTCCCAAGCCCTTCATACAGGCTGATCGCGCCGGAAAGATCTCCCTGAAGGACGCTTGTTCCAGCCTGTTCATAACGTTTTTCGATATCGGCGCACTGTTCCGCGCTGTCGTCATATTCGCGGATCTCATCAAAAGCCTGATAAGCTCCTGCCACATCCCCGCTGACAAGAAGTGCCTGCGCAGCAGCATAATCCGCGCTGTAGCAGCTCTCGATCCGCGCGTCAGCATCAAACCGGTCGCTCAAACCGGCAAAAAGCTCACGTGCCTCACGGAAACGGCCTTCTTCCATCAATGCACAGGCTGCCTGGTAGCGTTCAATGTTCTGCACTTTTTCGCTGCTGTCCTGATATCCGTTCAGGGCTGTGAACAGTTCCATGGCCCGCACGGCATCTCCGCTGTTCACCGCCTGCACAGCCTGCTGATAATGTGCCTGTTCCGCAAGGGCCGCACTGTCATAAAGATACGGGATCTGTTCAAAAGCGACAGCGGCGTTTTCCCAATCCCCAGCACTGAACAATTGGGCAGCATTTTGATACTGCTCCTGATACCAGTTTTCCTGATCCCGGTATTCCGGATCCAGTGAAGCGAAAATCTCGTACGCTTCCTGAAGTGCGCCGTTTTCAAACAGCTGATCCGCCCGGCACTGGGCCGCCTTCTTTTCGGAATCCGAATACGTCGCAAGCAGATCAAATGCCTGAGCGGCTTCGGCATACCGCTTTTGCTTCATCATCCCATCCGCTTCCGTATAGCGGATCAGAAGGATCTTTTCCGTGCTCTCGTCTGAATCCAGCGTTTCAAGAACCGAGTATGCCGCGTCATAATCTCCATTTTGGAAGGCTTGCTCAGCCCGGAGCATCTGAATGTCATAAACTCTGTTTTTCGCTTCTTCGGTACCCAACTGACGGAAAATCTCGCTGGCGGAATCATAGTCGCCCTCCGCAAAAGCATTCTCCGCCTGGGTAAAACGGATCTGAGCGAGCCGTTCCATGGCTTCTCCAGTGCCAAGCCCGTTCAGGATACTGCAGGCTGTTTCATAATCGCCGGCCGCAAAGGCTTCCTCCGCCCGGATCGAGCGGATGTCATTTGCCCGGGAAAGCGCTTTTTCCGTACCGAGCTGTTCAAACAGGGCACAGGCACTGTCATAATCGCCTTTTTCAAAGAAATCCTCAGCCTGCTGATACCTTACCTCCGCCAGCTTTGTCTCCGCTTCTTCGGTGCCGATCATGGAAAGCATACTTGCAGCGCCCTCAAAATCGCCGCGGGCGCTGCATTCATCCGCCTGCAGGAATCGGATATCATCGATCCTGGACCGGGCATCCTCGCTGTCAATACCGGAAAGGATGCGTACGGCTTCCTCATAGTTCCCGCTGCTGCGGGCTTCATCCGCCATACTGTATGGGTTGGTTCCCGGCCTGAACACATAGGCAGAAGCCACCGCGGCGGACACACACAGCACAGCCGCAACGGCGGATACAGCCGTCTTTGCCGCAGAAACCTTTTTCTTTTTGCCGTCCCGGTCTGCTTCGCCCTTATCCTGCATTTCCTGTTCCTCATCGGGAGACTCATAAGCACTGCGGGACGCATGCGCATTCGTCAGGTGCAGCCCAGCGTTTTTTTCGTTCTCCGCATCCGAGATATATATCGGCTGCGGAGCCGTATCGCTTCCAAGCACCTGCTCGGTCAGCTTCTTTTCAAAGTCCAGACGCTGGGTACTCACAAGGGGGATCCCAGTCAGTTCTTCAGGAATATCGGAGGGCTGGACCCCATCTGTGCAGATGATCAGACTGCGGTTTCCCTCTTCCTGCCTGTAGCGCAGAAAGCGTTTCCACTCGCTGTACATGTGCCAGGTGTAAAAATCTGCGGCATTCCCAGCTGCGACCACCATCGTGCGATCCTTTGTCAGATCCGCAAAAACAGCATTCTCATATTCTCCAGGCTGTTTCCCGGCGGCACAGGGACCGGAACGGAAAACCCTGATCCCCTGCTTTTCCAGAATTTCGCGGATCTGTGCCCCCAGAGGGTCATTCTGACCGGCAGCGTCGCACACAAAAACATCAGCGGTCTTCTTCGCTGCCACCGCTTCCTTCAGTTCCAGGCGGATCTTTTCAAGCCTTTCCGCTTCCGATGTGTAGGCCTCCCGCGTCTCCGGATCCTTAAGCAGAGACAGAGCCATTTTCAGGTCCGGTTCATGGGTTACAGGTTTGTCTGAAATGCGATAGAATACCGGTATAAAGCGGTCGTGCACGGTATCCTGCACATATTCCGCCCCAACAGAATGCAGCAGGCTTTCCCAGCAGGCTTCCGGCGTATCGTTCCTGGATGTGTCCGCCGCTTTCGCCTCTTTTTTCCCAGGCTCGCTTCCAGGCCTTTTTTCATCAAAAGCGCCGCTCAGAAGCGTTTGCATCCGGTTCTGTCCGCGGTTTTCTTTTCCTATATTCTCAGCGCATTCGGAACATATGGCATTTGTCGCGTCATCCGTTTCAAATTCCTTACCGCACATCATGCATTTTTCAATCATAGTTATCTCCCCAAACGCGTCAAAGTAGATGCATATTACCAATATATTATGTTATCACTTTTTCATTCCAAAATCAATAATTTCGTTGCATCTTGGCAGGCACGGATGTTATAATAAAATGTATTCTTTTTGTCTGGAGCTGATCATGACATTTTCAACCGTACCCGACCCTGCCGAGCTGAAAAAACTGGATCCCTCCGAGTTGAATGACCTTTGTTCCCTCCTTCGTGAAAAGATCATCTCCACGGTTTCCAGAAACGGCGGCCACCTTTCCTCCAATCTGGGCGATGTGGAGCTGACCGTTGCGCTGCACAGGGTGCTCAATTGTCCACAGGATAAACTGCTTTTTGACGTGGGGCATCAATGCTATGCTCACAAGCTTCTCACCGGACGCGCCGAACGGTTTGACACGCTTCGCCGCACCGGAGGAATATGCGGCTTTCCCCGTCGTGAGGAAAGCGAATACGACACTTTCAGCACCGGTCATGCTTCCAATGCCATTTCGGCAGCCCTCGGCCTTGTAAGAGCACGGGACCTGAACGATCAAAGCTATAAAGTGGTCACAGTTCTGGGTGACGGCGCGCTTACCGGTGGCATGGCCTACGAAGGGCTGAATGATGCCGGCAGTTTGAAAACGCAGCTGCTGGTCATTCTCAATGATAACGGCATGGCCATTTCCGGAAATGTCGGAGCACTAAGCCAGTATCTTACCCATCTGCGCCTTTCCAAAGGCTGGCAGTATCTGAAAAAAAGCTTCAGCACATTCCTCCGGCGCATTCCGCGACATGGCGAACAGTTAAATAACCATTTCCAGCGGATCAAGGATCATATCCGCAACATTTTCGTCCACGACACCTTTTTTTCCGCTCTCGGTTTCCGATATCTGGGGCCGGTCGACGGTCATGACATACAGGGGCTTGAAAAGGTGATCAGGAAAGCCACAGAGCTCAGCGAGCCGGTGCTTCTTCATGTTTACACCCAGAAGGGCCGGGGCTTCAGTCCCGCCGAGGATAAACCCGATGTGTTCCACGGAACGCCCCCCTTCAGCATCGACACCGGGGAAGCTTCCCACAGTGAACGATTCTGCTTTGGCCGCTGCGCGGCGGAGATGCTGATCGAAGCTGCCAAACAGGATAAGCGGGTCTGCGTGATCACAGCCGCCATGGCGCAGGGCACCTGCATGGATCATTTTGCCGCTTCCTTCCCCGACCGTTTCTTCGATGTGGGCATAGCGGAGGAGCATGCCGTAACCATGGCAGGCGGCCTCTCCATTGGGGGAATGCGTCCCTTTGTCGCGATCTATGACACCTTCCTGCAGCGCGGCTTTGACCAGATCATCGAAGATATCTGTATGCAGAAGGTTCCCGTATGCTTCCTGTGCGATCGGGCCGGGATCGGTTCCAATGACGGTTCCAGCCATCATGGCGTGTTTGGAACGAGCTTTCTTTCCGCAGCACCGGAAATGAATGTTCTGATGCCCTGCAATCTGAATGAACTCAGGCAGATGATCCTGTGGCATCTTAGCCAGAACAAACCCACGGTAATCCGCTATCCACGGAACGAACCGGAAGAAATGCATCAAACAGAATTTCATTTTCGTCCCGGCAGATGGGAGACCCTCCGGGATGGCACCGATGCCGCGATCCTGTGCGCGTCCGGGCTGCTGAAGGAAGCCCTGTCCGCTGCAGATCAGCTTAAAAAGCAGGGGATCAGCCTTGGGGTCATCAACGCATCCACCTTAAAGCCGCTCGATGAAGAACTGCTAAAGGGCCTGCGCGTTCCATTTTTTACGGCAGAGGAAAACTCGCCCTACGGCTCCTTTTCCGCCAGCGTGTGCCTGTATTGTTCCCGTGCCGGCATCCCCATGCCAAAGGGGACCTTCACCCTGCCCGACCGCTTTATCCCTCACGGCAGTCATGAAGACCTTTTGAAAATGTGTGGGCTGGACGGGGAAAGCCTTGCTAAAAAAATTGCTGCTCTTCTTCCCATTTCCCTGAAATGAACATCTTCTTTATTGTCAAGGAGGAAATCCATTGAAACTGAGAGCCGATGTTGCCGCGGTGGAAGCCGGTCTGGCCGCCAGCCGTGAAAAAGCTCAGGCGATGATCATGGCCGGAGAGATCTATGCCGGAGAAAAAAAGATCCTGAAATCCTCCGAACCGGTCGAGGATATTTCCGTTCTTCATCTGCATGGCGAAACAGACAGCTTTGCCAGCCGGGGCGGTCACAAGCTGGAAAAGGCCATCCGCTCCTTCAATGCGGATGTGACCGGATTGGTCGCCATGGATATCGGCGCCGCTGCCGGCGGTTTTACCGACGTGCTGCTCAGGAATGGAGCCTCCCATGTTTATGCTATTGACGTGGGCTACGGCCAGCTGGAGTGGAAAATCCGCAATGATGAAAGAGTCACCGTGATGGAGCGCACCAACGCACGCACGCTTACGGAAGAGATGTTCCCGCTGCATCCCACCTTAACCGTGATGGACGTATCCTTCATTTCCATCCGTCTGATCCTGCCGGTCGCAGCCGCGATCATGGGCAGCGAGGGGCGTTTTCTCACCCTGATCAAGCCCCAGTTTGAGGCCGGAAGGGAATTTGTAGGCAAAAAAGGCGTTGTGCGTGATAAGGAAGTGCATGTGAATGTGCTCCGGCAGATCAACGAATTTTCTCCCACCTTCGGCTGGCATGTGCAGGATATGACCTTCTCCCCCATCACAGGCCCTGCAGGTAATATCGAATTTCTTGCGGATATAAAGCCCGGACCGGGGCCCTTGCTTTCCGATGAATATCTCAAAGAGATCGTGCGTCAGGCACATACCAATTTCAACCGATAAGGAGATTTGACGATGATCATTTCAGAGTTGATCGATGCGATCCAGAGCGGCAACATAACGCTGTTTCTGATCAGCTTCCTCTATTCCTTTCTCGCACTCATTCCGGCCCTGATCCTTCATGAGCTCGGTCATGGCTATGTTGCCCTGCTCTGCGGAGACAGAACTGCAAAGTTGAACGGTCGTCTTTCCTTCAACCCCGCAGCTCATCTGGATCCGATCGGTACGCTGTGCATGTTTCTGATCGGGTTTGGCTGGGCAAAGCCGGTGCCTGTCAATCCCCTCAATTTCCGTTCCCGCCGCAGGGATATGATCTTTGTTTCCCTGGCCGGGATTTTCGTAAACCTGATTTTGTCCCTGCTCAGTATCGTGCTTTCCGCGGTTCTGGCCTGCATCGTGGTGCGCGATGCGGTAGGAGCCATTTCCGTTCCATCCTTTTACCGGAGCGAGCTGATCCGCTCCATTGTGAACGGCAGCATTTACTATGATTCCGAGATCTTCAGAGCAGCCTGGCTGATGTATGTCACCCGGTTTTTCTACATTTTTGCGATCTACAACCTCACCCTTGCCGTATTCAATTTTCTCCCGATCCCCCCGCTGGACGGCTACCGTTTCTGGAACACTCTGGTTTTTAAGGGAAGGCTTCAGCTGGATCAAAGGGTGATCTTCGCTCTGATCCTTTCCCTGTTTATTATCAACCGTTTCACCGGCTTACTGGACACTGTGCTGGATACCGCCACCACCTTCCTCCTCAATGGGGTGACTGATCTTGTGCTTCTTCTCTTCGGTATCGGAGGCTGAGAATGGCATTCACACTGAAGCTGAGCCAGTTTGAAGGCCCTCTGGACATGCTGTTGTTCCTGATCGGCAAAGCAAAGATCGATATACGCGACATTTTTGTTTCCGAGATCACCGATCAGTATGTTCAAAGCGTAAAAAACGCGCTGGATCTGGATATGGATGATGCCAGCGCATTCATCAATATGGCCGCCACGCTGGTGGAGATCAAAAGCCGCTCCCTGCTACCCAAGCCGGAGGAGGAGGATCCTGAAGATCCTGAAGCCCTCCTGATCCGCCAATTGCAGGAATATCAGCGTATCAAAGAGATCGCCGAAAACATGAAGGATTTTGAAAAAGCGGCCGCGCTGCTTTACAACAAGCTTCCTGAGGAGTATCCCCTGCCCCCGCCCACATTTGAGATCAAAAATCTCACGATGGACGGGCTGCTGGAAGCCTTCGCCCGGGTGCTGGCCCGGATGAAAGCCACAGACGAGCCGGTCAAAGAAGAAACGCGACGCATCATCCGGGATGAATTTACAGTGGAAATGTGCACAAGGCACATCCTTTCCAAGCTTCGGAAAGGCCCTGTGCTGTTTTCCACCCTCATCAGCAGCACTCCCTCACGGGATGAGGTGGTCACGCTCTTCCTGGCTCTGCTGGAGCTGATCCGTTTGGGACGGGCCGAGGTTACCCAAAGCAGCACCTATGAAGACATCACCCTGAGCCCCTGTGCCGGTAAAAACGATCAGACGAACGAGGTTCAAGTATATGGATACAAATGAGCTTTCCCATATCATTGAGGCGATCCTTTTTGTCGCGGGCGAGCCGGTGTTCCTTCCTGAAATGCAGCGAGCTTTGGAATGCAGCGCAGAGGAACTGAATGCCGCTCTTTATCATCTGGAAAGCGACTACAGCTTCCATCTCCGGGGCATCTGCTTAAAGCGCTTCGGCGATCATGTTCAGCTTTCCACCAGGCCGGATTATGCCCCCTATGTGGAGCGTCTGCTTCAGCCGGTGCAGCGTCAGTCCCTTTCTCAGAGCGCAATGGAGACCCTGTCCATCATTGCCTACAAGCAGCCGGTGACCAAGCTGGAGATCGAAAGCATCCGCGGCGTCAAATGCGACTATTCCGTTCAAAGCCTGGTAAATAAAAACCTGATCGGTGAAGTGGGCCGCAAGGACACCGTGGGCCATCCCATTCTTTACGGAACGACCGATTTTTTCCTTTCCCATTTCGGCCTCCGTTCCCTGGAGGATCTGCCTCGTCCCCCGGAAAATGAACCGGAAGAAAACATAGAACCGCTGGTGCCCTGAAAAGGCCCAGCGGTTTTCTGTTCCGACCATCATGACTGCATGAAGTACTCCGCTGCGATACTTGAATAATCGGGTGATTTGTGCTATTATACGAAAAGTGAAATTGCATATTGGGGCAATGCTGAGCGAATCAGGCATTCTGAAAAGCAGAGCTCATGTAATGTGTGATCATTGGAATTTTACATCCCAATATGTATACATAAATGATATCCGATCCAAAAGAGAAATATGAGACCGAAAGGACCTTCTATTTCCAGGAATTGAGCGATACCGGCTGGTACGTAGTATCCGCCATAGATAATGATCTGGTACGCACTGAAACGAATACGCTGAGAAAAAGCCTCTTCATTGTCGCCGGCGTCATTTTGACCGGTTCGCTTATAGCAGAAGCGATCGTCAGAATGAGAAGTCTGAACAAAACGATCGAAACGGAAAGAGCGCTTGAGCGGCTCAGAGTCGAGGAGGAGCAGCGCGCAAGTCTGGAGGAAGCCAAGGAAAAAGCTGAAGCTGCCAATCGTTCAAAAACCTCCTTCCTCTTCAATATGTCACACGATATCCGCACTCCGATGAACGCCATCGTCGGCTTCACGAACATGGCGATCAAAAACATTGATAGTCGGGAAAAGGTGCTGGATAGTCTGACCAAAACACAGAAATCCAGTGAGCTGCTGCTTTCACTCATCAATGATGTTCTTGAAATGAGCAGGATCGAAAGCGGAAAACGGGAGCTGGTCCTTGAGAACGGCTATTTCCCGGACGCATTTTCCCACATTGATTCTGTTTTGACAGAACTTGCCAAGGCCAAGGATATCGACCTGACATTTGAAGTGAAGGATGTCCGGGACCCGTATATTATTGTGGACAGGACCCGCTTTAACCGTGTACAACTACATTTACCGTCGTATTTCCCCTGACCATTCGTGAAGCAACTCCAAATGAATCGAACCAGGATCATGAGCAGGATCTCCTCTCCGCACATCTGAAAGGGAAACGCATCCTGCTTGTGGAAGACAATGAGCTGAACCGTGAAATTGCGACAGAGATCCTCAGGGATGAAGCCGGGCTCACCGTGGAGATCGCGGAAGATGGAACGGTTGCCGTAGATATCATGCACAAAAGAGGTCCTGACCATGTAGACTTTATTCTGATGGATATTCAGATACCCTATATGAACGGATATGATGCGACCAAAGCGATCCGTGCAATGTATCCCGACAGGCATATTCCGATCATTGCCCTCTCTGCCAATGCCTTTGCTGAAGACAAGCAAAGATCACTGGAAGCAGGCATGGATGATCATATCGAAAAGCCGATCGACATCAGCCATCTGTTAGAGGCAATGAGCCGCTTTGTGTAAAATGATCTGCAGCATCATTCAGTATACCCCCCGTTGGAATGAACATTTTCTCCCCTTTTGAATAATAGAATTATTGCCTTGTCATGGATCATTATCGCTTTTCAAACCGGTATCAATGTGATATACTGTTTCGGTGCCAGAGGCATAATCTGTGAATAAACGGAGATAAGTGATGAACACGAAGGAACGCAAGGTCGGAACCGTGTCCCGCGGGATCCGCTGTCCTATTATCCGTCAGGGAGACGATATGGCCTCCATCGTCACCGACAGCATTCTGTCTGCCGCCGAAAGCGAGGGCTTTTCCATCCATGACCGGGATGTGATCGCTGTTACCGAATCTGTGGTCGCCCGTTCCCAGGGCAATTACTGCTCTGTAAACGATATTTCCGAGGATGTGCGCAACAAATTCGGCACCGACACCATCGGTGTCATTTTCCCCATTCTTTCCCGCAACCGCTTCGCCGTGTGCCTGCGCGGCATTGCCGGCGGAGTCAAAAAAGTGGTGCTGATGCTCAGCTATCCCTCTGATGAGGTCGGAAATGAACTGGTCAGCCTGGATCAATTGGATAACGCGGGAATCAATCCATATTCCGATGTGCTCACACTGGAGAAATACCGGGCCCTTTTCGGCGAAAACCGTCATCCCTTCACCGGAGTGGATTATGTAGGTTACTATTCCGATCTGATCCGCGAATGCGGCGCCGAACCCGTGATCATCTTTGCCAACCAGCCCAAAGCGATCTTGCAGTATACCGACAATGTGCTCACCTGCGACATCCACACCCGTGCGCGCACCAAGCGTCTCCTCCAGGCTGCGGGAGCAAAAAAAGTGCTGGGGTTGGATGATATCATGAACGCCCCCATCAACGGCAGCGGCTGCAATGAACAGTACGGTCTGCTCGGCTCCAATAAATCAGAGGAGGATCGGGTTAAGCTCTTCCCGAGAAACTGCACCCCCCTGGTATACGACATCCAGAAGCGCATTTTTGACCTCACAGGCAAAAAGGTGGAAGTGATGGTCTACGGCGACGGTGCTTTCAAGGATCCTGTGGGCAAGATCTGGGAATTAGCTGATCCCATCGTTTCCCCTGCCTACACTGCCGGCCTGAACGGCACTCCAAACGAGCTGAAGCTGAAATACCTTGCCGATAGCGATTTCAAGGCTCTTTCAGGAGATGAACTGAAAAACGCGATCAAGGATACCATCAAAGCCAAGGAGGGCAATCTGGTCGGCAAGATGGCTTCCGAGGGCACCACGCCCCGCCGCCTGACCGACCTGATCGGTTCGCTCTGCGATCTCACCAGCGGCAGCGGTGACAAGGGCACTCCCGTGGTGCTGGTGCAGGGTTATTTTGACAACTACACCAACGACTGATATATCAGCAATTTATACAAGCACGGGGCTACCGTTTTTCCGAAACGGAAGCCCCGTGCTTGTATTTTATGCTTATGGCACCCGGATAATATCCTCTCTCAGCCGGTAAAGAGTGGCGCCGTACTTTTTGCGGCAGAAAGCATCCACAAACCAGTCGATCTCCTTTTGAACATTGAACTGAACATAACCGTAGCGTACACCGTCAATGCTCTTTCCCTTCATGTTGCTGTCGCACCAGGTCACCTTATCCGTGACGGGATCATAATCCTCCGTAAAAATCAGGCTGTGTGCGCCAACCCCGTAATAGTAATTGGCTGCCATCTGGAAGTAATCTCCCTTTTTTACCTGTTTTAAGAACTGACGGGCGTTTTCACGGTTTTCTTCTTTGGAAAGAGACGGATCATATCGAAAAGCAGCCGCTATATAGAAAGGGTTTCCCTCCTCCGCAGTCACATCCTCCCATTCCACACCGTAAACATATTCCTTGCACTCTTTCTTAGGCCGGTTATTGGGGATCACGAGAGGGGTATTTGGAAACTCCGCCATACGGAAGTGATCCCGGTTTTCACGAAACAGATACACCGTAAAGTTTTTACAGATGTAGATATCTGAGCTTTTCTGCGCCCGTTGGGCCTTTCCTTTGGTTTCTGTGAACTTTTTTTCAGCAAGATTGATAATGCTCTCGATAAACTCATCCCTTGCCGTTGTTTCTTCCGTCTTTTCTTCTGCAAACACCGGCAGAAAAAGCCCCGCCGTCAGGACCAGGATGCAGCACAGCGCTGTCAGCTTTTTCATACGATCTATTCCTCCTGATACTTACCTTACCGGGCGCTCCAGCTCAGAAACTCAGCCTGACCGGAAAACGCAAAGGTGATGTCGGCTTTTCCTTCCGCCTGCACGGGAATAGACACTTCCGTCCACTCCTCTCCCGCGGGGATTTCACCGATTCCAAGGGTCTTTCCGTTTGCCCGGCCATAGCTGATCTTCACAAGACACCCTTCCAAAGATCGTGCCTTCAGGATGATCCGCTCGCATCCACTGCCAAAGTCCACCCCTGAAACAGAAATCCAGTCACCGCGGTCGATGCCGCTTACCCATGTATCTCCAACTCCCAGAACCTCTATGCCGCCCTGATCACACATCAAGGCAGCCGGCACTGAACAGAATGGATCCAACGGCTGCAATTGTCCCGGTCCCTTCATGGTGCCAAGAACACTGGCGATCTTTCCATCCTCGCGGATCATGATCCGGTCCACCTGGGGGCTGCGGTAGTTTCCGGTGATTCCCATTGCCTTCTCGACCGGCCTGTTATGATAAAACAGGTAATATCTGCCTTTGAATTCCGCCACACTGTGGTGATTGTTTCCCCACATTCCAAAGAACTTGCCTTCGTTGGCAAACAATTCTCCCTGCCAGGTGTAAGGCCCCATGGGCCGGTCGGAAGTCATATATTGAATGGTGCCGTTCCCGATCCTGAGCGCATTACCATCCGCCTGCCAGTTGGCACAGTAGGAATACACATACTGATCGCCGATCCGGTTGATACCGGAATCTTCAAACAGATAGGGCGCGTCGATCACAGCCGGGGTCCCATCCAGAGACATCATGTCCTCTCTCAGCTTCACGATCCTCGCTGTGCCGGGGGCGGCTTCCTTCCCTTCAGGCACCCCGCCGCCAAAGCACAGATAGCCGGTTCCATCCTCATCCACCATTACGGCCGGGTCAAACAGCCAGGGCACCGCAGCACAGGTGGGAACCTTTCTGGTGATCAGGGCATGCCCCAATTCGTCCCTCCAGGGGCCTTCCGGTGCATCTGCGGTGAGCACCCCGATCCCGTTTCCGCCATTGCAGAAATACAGGAAAAACCGTTCTTTTCCGTCGATCACCTTATGCGCGGCACAGGGAGCCCAGGAACATGTGGCCCACCTGGCGATCCCATTCCTTCCGGCAACCGGAATAGCGCCCAGATCCTGCCAGTTGCAAAGATCTTCAGAACAGATGCAGTTGATGCAGTCAATGCGGGCATAGGTGTTTTCTTTGATATTGCCGGAAGCGTCATACTCGATCACGTCATTGGTCGTAAACACATACACCTTATCCCCATACACCATCGCGCCGGGGTCTGCGCCGAAGCGCTGAGTAAACAGCGGGTTTCCTTCCCCCGCCTTCTTATAGCCCGGGGTATAAACGATATCGTCAAATCCCATCATGCTTTTTTCCTCCTCCGCTGCCGCTGCTGTCAGCATAAGCAGCACCGCGCACAGAGCGGCTGTCCATTTTCTCAGCATACTTCCTCTCCTTTTTCAAGACGGTTCCGGTCATGCTGAAGCATATAGAGCTGATAATATCTTCCCTTCCTGCGCAACAGTTCCTCATGATTTCCCTGTTCCTGGATCACGCCATGAGAAAGAACGATGATGTTGTCCGCGTGCTGAACGGTGGAAAGACGGTGTGCAACGATCAGGAGCGTGCCGATATTCATCAGCTTTTCCAGCGAATCCTGAATGAGTACTTCCGTTTCCGTATCGATATTCGCGGTCGCTTCATCTAGGATCATCACCTCTGGGCGGTGGATCAGGGTTCTTGCAAAGCTCAGCAGCTGGCGTTCCCCGGCTGAAAAATTACTGCCCCGCTCGCGCACCTCTTCATCAAGGCCTCCGGGCAAACGGTCAATGATCCGGTCGGCATTCACATACCGTGCCGCCTCCATCACCTTTTCATCACTCACATCACTCATCCGAAGCAGGATATTGCTGCGGATCGTGCCGGAAAAGAGGAACACATCCTGCAGCATCTGTCCAAAGTGCCTGCGCAGAGACGAGATCCTGATTTTTCTGATATCCATCCCATCCACCAGGATCTCACCCTTCTGGATATCCCAGTTACGGCAAAGAAGGGAAAGAATGGTAGTCTTTCCGCTGCCGGTCGCCCCCACAAAAGCAACGGTCTGTCCCGCTTCCACGTGGAAGGATACGTCCCTGAGCACCCATTCATCCTTCTTGTAGCAGAACCATACATGCCTGAACTCGACCTCACCCCTGATATGCTCAAGCTCGATCGCGTCCTCCCGGTCAACCACCTCGGGCTTCATATCGAAAATGGTAAAAATCTTTTCAGCACTGGCAAAAGCGCTTTGCAGCCAATTGAACTGATCGGCCAGGTTCTGAATGGGATTATAGAACTTGTTGACATACATATAGAAGGATACGATGGTGGCCGCATCCACAAAACCGCACAGGAAGGTATGATCCAGATATCCCATGCCCGCCATGTAGAAAAGGCACAGCACGCTGGAATGATACAGCATAAACACCATCGGTCGGAAAATACCGAACACGAAGATCTGACTGGTTCTGGCCTTCCTCAGCGCCGCATTCTTTTTTTCAAATTCCTGCTGTTTCCTCTCTTCGCGGTTGAAAATCTGAATGATCTTCATCCCGCTCAGGTTCTCCGAAAGGAAGGTATTGATATCGGTGGTGCCGTCCTTCACCTTGCGGTAAGCCTTTCTTGTGAACTTCCTGAAGATCACAGTGAACAGCACGATGAAAGGTACAAAGCACATCACCATCAGGGTGAGACGGTAGTTGAGAAGCAGCATTGCCCCCAGCACGCCCAGAATGATAAAAATGTTCTTCACCAGGTTCACCAGGATCTGGGTGAACATCATGTTGATCGCATTGGTATCATTGGTGACACGGGTCACAAGCTTTCCTACCGGAATGGAATTGAGCTGATTATGGCTCAGGCTCTCGATATGCTCAAACAGGTCTTCCCTCATTTTGGAAAGGATCTTCTGACCGGTCTTTTGCAAAATGATCGCCTGACCGTAACCGGATATCACGGAAACCAGCAGGATCCCGGCATAAACGAGCAGATAGGTCAGCACAGTTTTCATTTCGAACCCATCCGGAGAAGCGATGATCCCCTCCAGATCGCCGATCAGGATAGGCGAAAGGATATCATAGCCGATCGACACCAGAATGAGGCACAGTACGATCACGAAGCTTCCCGCATGGGGACGCGCATAGCGCAGCAGGCGGCGTATGATCTCGCTGTCCTTCATATTCCGGTCAAAGCCGATCGCCTCTTTTTTATTGCGGATCATTGCATAGGCCACAACAAAAGCCAGAGAGAAGGTGCCGATCACCCCACCCACCAGCATCAGAGGAAGGTAATCATTCATGCTTCTCATCCTCCTTTGCGGCATCATCCAGCTTCTGCAGCGCAACCATATTGCGGTAAGCGGCACAGCTGTTCATCAGTTCCGTATGGGTGCCAAAGGCGGCCACTCGCCCATCCTCCATAAACAGGATCCGGTCCAGATCCTGGATCGTGCTGATCCTGTGCGCGATCAGAATCGTGGTTTTTCCCTTCCGGGTCTCCCGAAGATTGCGAAGGATCTTTTTTTCCGTGTCGATATCCACAGCGGATACACTGTCATCAAGGATCAGCACCGCGGCATCCTTCATCAGGGCTCTGGCAATCGAAATGCGCTGCTTCTGACCGCCGGACACCGTGACCCCTCGTTCTCCGAGCACAGTGTCATACTGATCCTTGAATTCCATGATGTTGTCGTGCACATCGCTTCTTTGTGCCGCCAGAAGGATCTTCTCCTTCTCATCCGTATCGCTGGCAAAGGAAATATTGTTGGCAATGGTTTCACTGAAAAGGAAATTATCCTGGGGCACATAAGCGCAGTATTTCCTCACCGTATGGATCGGGATGCGGTTCACATCATGCCCGTCCATAAACACGGTACCGTCCGGAACATTGCAGGTCCTCAAGATCAGGTCCACCAGCGTCGTTTTTCCGCAGCCGGTCTTCCCCACAATGCCGATGCTTTCCCCTGCGTGGATCTTGAAGCTGACTGAATGCAACACTTCTCTCTCGCTCTCCGGATAGGTGAAGGAGAGGCTGCGGAATTCGATATTTCCCTTCAGGTCTCCGGGATCTTCAACATCCGCCCGGTCAGAAATATCGGTGCGGCTGTCCAGCAATTCGCTGATCCGGTCCAAAGAAGCCTTGCCGCGCGAGCGCATTTCCACCAGCTGACTGATCGCCATAACAGGCCATACCACGGAGGTAAAATAGCCGATGAATTCCACCAGACGGCTGGCTGAGAACCCGGCGGCACCGGTAAGCACCAGATATCCGCCATAACCCAGCACCAGGCAGATCACGCTTTCGACCAGCAGAGTCAAAGCGATGTTCAGCTTGGTGGAGAGCTTCACATAATCAATGTTGGCTTCCTCGTTATCCTTATTCAGCTTCCTGAAAGCCATCAGCTCCTTCGATTCCTTCACAAAGGCCTTGATCACCGCGATGCCGGAAAAGCTTTCCTGGCTGAAATCGCTGAGATTACTGAAGGCTTCCTGCCTCACCTGCCAGCGTTTTGTAAGGAATTTACTCAAAATTAGGCTCCCGGAAAGCAGGATCATCATCGGAATCAGGGAAAACAATGTCATGATCCCGTTTACACAGAACATCCTGTACAGCGCAAGCAAGCCCAGAAACGCCGCGTCGCAGAACATCAACACTCCGCTTCCGAAACAGTCCTGAACCGTTTCCAGATCGTTGGTAAACAGGCTCATCAGGTTGCCGATCTTGTTTTTCCGGTAGTAGGTCTGGCTCATATCCTTTAAGCGGTCAAACATTTCGGACCGCAGATCGGTCTCCACCCGGATGCCGCCTCCGAAAAAGCAGATACGCCATACGAACCTTCCCCCCACCATGGACAGGATGATAAAAAACATGGGAATGCACACCTTCCGGAGCAGCACTTCCTTCGTAAACTCCGGTTCCATACCGTTGAGCACGCCCACAATGTAGCCATACAGTTCGGGAATCTTCAGCTGCATATAATCCACCACCACCAGGGCAATAATGCCCAAAAGCAGCTGAGGCAGATATTTCAGATAGAATTTGTTGATGTGTTTTCCGAAAAGCATAATTTCCCCCGTTCCATTCTGCGGTTATACCGGTTCAGTTTACAACACCGCGCCTGTTTTTTCAATCACCGGGAGCATCTTTCCCACTTTGCTGCTTCTTTTTACAATTGATGCAGACATTTTCTCATCCATCGCAAACAAAACCGGCCGTTTTTTATTGAACCGCCGGTTCGTTCAGCCACACTTCTCTTTGATCGGCATCCAGCATGACCTTCACCCCCAGAGGAAAAGTCAGGGAAGGCTGCTGATGTCCAAAGCACAGCCCTGTCAAAACCGGCTTTCCGCAGGGCAGCACCACATCGTTTATAATCTGCTCCAGCGTTAAGCCAAAGTCCGGATAAGCATTCCTGCATGCGCTGAACATGCCAAACACGATCCCCGCGCACCGGTCGAAAACCCCAGCCAGCCTCAGCTGGGTCAGCATTCGGTCAACAGAATAGTTTTGTTCCCCTACATCCTCCAGAAACAGGATCCTGCCTTCAAATTCCGGTTCATAACCGGTGCCGATGCTGTGAGCGATAAGCGACAGATTTCCGCCGCAGGAGATCCCCTCCGCTTTTCCGCCATTCGCGGTACAAAGCGGCATTCCTTCGGGATTGATCAGTTTTCTTTTCCCTCTGCAGGTGAGACAGTCAAGCATGCTGTCAAGCGAAAATTCCCAGCCGGACTTTCGGGAAGAAAGATCCGCGTTGGGGGCGTGAAAGGTGACAAGGCCGCTGTGCCTGAAGATCGCGGAATGATAGGCCGTCACATCGCTGAAGCCCGCAAAGATCTTGGAATGGGATCGGATGCTTTTATAATCAAGCAATGGAAGCACCCGGGCAGCGCCGTAACCGCCGTAAACACAGAAAATGGCGTCGATCTCGTCATCCATGAAGCATTCCTGCAGATCCTCCGCCCTTTCCCGGTCGCTGCCGGAAAGATAACCATACCGGTTGCTGCAGCTTTTCCGCACCGTCACCCGGTAGCCTTTTTCCTCCCAGAATGCCCGGTACCGTTCCGCTGTTTCCTTTTCCCTCACCGCACCGCTCGGCGCAGTCAGGGCGATCGTCATTCCCTTTTCAAGTGCCCGTGGAAAAATGCGTTCCATACCGGTTCCTTTCTTATGTAAAAAAGACCGCCGTCCCGACGGTCTCCTGTCTGTATATCAGTATTTTGCATATTTCGGCAGCCCGTATACATTACCTTCATCATAGTTGACCTTTTCAGGCGGCACTTCAAGAAGGGAAGGTTCATTCAGATACTTCATCATGCTGGCACACATTTTGGCAAACACGACCCCCTCCGCGATCCGTTCATCCACAACGATCCCGGTAGGCAGATAACGCACCCGCACCGTTTTTCCGTCCCGGATCTCTGTTTCCCTCACAGGGCTTCCGATGCTGAAAAACATGCTGGTGGTTCCGAAATTATATATGTGATGCTTCACCGCAGGCAATCCGATGGATGCCACATTGGTCAGGAACATAGTGGTGTGGAAGGGACTGGCATCAAGCAAATAACCGGGCAGCAGGCCGCGATTATCCAGAAACCGTCCTGCGGCCACCACTGTTTTCGCAAGGAAAGGCCGAAGCAGCACCTTTGCCACCTTGAGGGTGGAATTTTCCTCCTCCGCGGGGCGGTTTTCTTCAATGAGGCGGTTCACCCTGTCGGCTACATCATAAAGCGTGTCATCCGGTTTGAAATACGCCTTGACCGTATTCTCAGCGACCTTGTCCGATCCGGTATCCTGCAGCAGTGTAAAGCATACGCTCAACTGTGTGCGGGCATAAATGCGGCGATTCTGAACAAAACGGTTGATTTCCGGGAGCTGGCTCACCGTACGCACATAAGCCGCGATCACCAGCTCCATAAAGCTGATCTTTTTGCCCTCATTTCCTTTTTCCACAATGTATCGGGCCAGCTTATCAAGAGGGATCTTCAGATCAAGCATGACCTGGGCGTCACAGCGCATGGGCATGATATAGGGAGTAAGCGAGATGATCGGGTCAATATCCCGGATCAGCTTACCATCTGACCGATGTCCGAACATAAATTACCATCCTCAATATCAATTTACGCTTTATTTTACAATATTATCCTGTAGGTGTCAATCTGTGATTTTGATATGGAGGGACGGACCTCATCCCGTTTTCTGCATCTTCTGAAAGCCTCAGAATACAGCCCGGAATAAAAGCATTACTTGCAGACAGCACTAACGCTATAGCTGCTTTTATCATCATTTTCCGTCTTCTGCGGGTTTTTCCTTGATAATGATTTCGCGTACTTTCTCAGGCGTATTCTTGCGTATCTTTTTCCGAATGCGTGTCATCATGCTTTGATCAAAAGGGGATTTCTAAGAAAAGGCTTTAAGACCGATAAATGATCAATGAAATTATACAAACCCTTTCTGAACCGAAACAAATCTCCCAAATACGGCATCGGTTACCATGGCCCCCTTATCATCATGCGTTGCTGCAAACCCAGTTTTGCTGCAGGTCTTCTTCACAAGCAGCAAGCAGCGAGACTTTTGGAAGCACATGGCAGCTTCCCACACGCTGCCGATTACCGTAAGGACGGGCAGTGGTATACAAACCGGAAGAAGTAACTGCCGTTTCACTTGCAATGACACCTCCTGTTACGCCCGATTTGATCTTCTTTGTGAACAGGAACATTCTTTCAAACCCCGATACTTATTATACACTGATATTGCTTTTGCAAAAAAAGCTTTTGCAAAAAAACAGTTGAAAACCTTTGCCGGGCTTGCAATTCGAAACAGATAATGTTATGATTATGTCATCGCGAAGAGCGAATACTACATGGAGGTGCGATACTATGGCATACAAGATCACCGACGCTTGCATCGACTGCGGTGCCTGTGAAGCGGGCTGCCCCGTTCAGGCTATCTCTGAGGGTGACGGCAAAATGGTTATCGATCCCGAAAAGTGCATCGAATGCGGTGCCTGTGCCGACAACTGCCCCGTTGGTGCCCCCGTTCAGGAATGATTTGTTCCGGCTGTAAAACCGGCAGGTCACAGTAACAAAAGAAACCGCGTTTTTTCGGATGCGCGGTTTCTTTTTGTTTGTCTCCTATTTATGCCGTTCAGCACTCTGCCTGTCTTGAAAACAGATACATCCCAATGGAGGCGGCAATGGAAAGGTTGAGCGAATCCACCTCATCGCTCTGTGGGATCCTGACCGGGATCCCCATCACGGCAAACTCATCAGGCAGGCCGCTTCCCTCATTTCCCATGATCAGGGAAAACTGTTCCGTTCTTTCCCGACAGGCACTTTCCGGCAGAACGGAACCTGTGAGCATAAAAGGGAACAACTTCTGTGAAGCAAAATTGGCCCGATAGCTTTCAAAATCACTGTAGGTTCTCAAACGCAGTGAAAACAGCGCCCCCATGCTGGCGCGCACAGTGCGGGGGTCAAAGGGATCGGCCGCAGGATTGATCACCGCAATATCATGATACCCAAAGGCCAAAGCGCTGCGAAGGATCGTTCCAAGATTACCGGAATCAGAAATATGATGCAGCACGATATGTCTTCCCGGCAGCAGAAGGGACTGCTCCTTTCCAAACACTGCAGCCGAATAGCAGTTCTCCTTTCCCGAGATCCTCGACAACACCTTATCCGCTTCCTCGATCCTGATGCCTCTTTCGGCACACAGAGCGCGGATCTTTTCCGTGCCTTCTCCTTCCGCCTGGGAAGAAAGCAGCACCTTTCTCACCCACTCCGGTCTTTTCGTCACCGCTTCCACTGTGGGAAACATTCCCGGGGCATAGCTGTAATCAAGCGACCGCTTGTACATTTCAAGGCTTGGCATTTTATCACCTCAGATTCCGATCCCGGTCAGCTTTTCCAGGATCTCAATGGCTGTCTTTTTCCCTGTGGGCCCGATCAGGCTTTCCGGTCCCGTGCAGGAAGGACAGCCCTTTTCGCATTTGCAGTCCTTCGCGGCACGGAGAGCCTCCGTGAGAAGCATTTCCTTCATGTTGTATGCCTTCTCAGCCAGGCCGATGCCTCCGGGACAGGTGTCATACAAAATGATCGTGGGTTTGTCTGTAAACGGGCATTTCACCTGGTAGTGAAGCGCCACATCCTGGGAAGCACACATCAGATACAGCGGTACAATGATCCTTAGAAGCGCCGTCACTCCCAGCATTCCTCCCTGCAGAGTGTCCTTGTCATACCGGTCCCGCATTTCGTCATCCAGCGTCCACCACATTGCGGTGGTGTGCATGTCGGTCTCGGGCAGTCTCACCGGCCCAAAGCCCAGGTTCTCCCCCGTATCAAACCGCATCTTTTTGAACAGCTTCACAAGGGCTGTCACCTTCACTTCGCCCAGAGCAGCGCCCGGTTCCTCTTTTTCGATATCCAGCAGGCTCAGGCTCACGTTCAGATCCGCATCGGTGTAATAATCCACATCCACCTTGCGGATAAAGGCCTTGCAAGCGTCAAAATCCAGTTTTTCCACCTGATATGTAGTGCCTTCATGCATGTAGATCGCATTTTCATGCAGCAGCATCGGCACAGTAAACCGGTCCATTTCCCCGATCACACGCGGATGGTCCGGTTCCGTGATATCCATGATCAGAAAATTTTCCGTCATCGTGCTGCGCAGGCTGATCTCGCTTGCCGGAAAATCCTCCGCCGACCAGTGCCATACCTCCCCTACGTGACGCACGATCGACGCCTCTTCCAGGTATTCCAGCATTTCATCGCTTCCGAGAGCATTTCCCAAGCACTCTCCATCCCGGAAGGGTAATTCATATGCGGCACATTTGAAATGATTCATCAGAATATACAGGTTATCCGGATTGATCAGGGCATTTTCCGGTGATTTTCCAAAGAAATAATCGGGATGAGTGATAATATACTGGTCCAGCGGTGCAGATGTAGCCACCAGCACCGTCAGCGATGCGCCGCTTCGTCTTCCCGCACGTCCGGCCTGCTGCCATGTCGCAGCGATAGAGCCGGGATAGCCGCACAGCACGCAGGCATCCAGGGCCCCGATATCGATCCCCAGCTCCAGAGCGTTGGTAGAAACCACGCAGTCGATCCTTCCGTTTCTCATCTCCCGCTCGATCTCGTGCCGCTGGCTTGCAAGATAACCGCCCCGGTAACCGCGCACCCGTCCGGAATTGCCGAGCGGGTCCTTCACCAGCTCCTTCAGCTGCCTCGTGAGCACCTCGATCTGCAGCCGGCTCCGACCGAAAACAATGGTCTGGATCCGGTTTCTCAACAACAAGGAAGCGATCCCCTTCACCTCATTGAGCGCGCTTTTTCGAATGCCAAGCTGTTGGTTCACCACCGGTGGGTTGTAGAACACGGTATGTTTTTCTCCGCTCGGGGCTCCGTTATTGTCGATCAGCTCAACCGGTCTGCCGGTCAGCATTTCTGCCAGCTCTTTCGGGTTATCGATCGTGGCGGAACAGAGAATAAAGTGGGGATGACTTCCGTAAAAATCACACAGGCGGACAAGACGTCTCAGCACATTGGCAAGATTGCTCCCGAACACACCGCGGTAGGTGTGGATCTCATCGATCACAATATATTCCAGGTTTTCAAACAGCTTCACCCATTTGGTGTGATGCGGCAGAATGCCGCTGTGCAGCATATCCGGGTTGGTCACCACCACATGCCCTGCCGAACGCACAGCCTTACGGGCTTCCCCCGGAGTGTCGCCGTCATAGGTGAATGCCTTGATATCCACTCCCAACAGTTGGATCAGTTCGTAAAGCTCGCTTACCTGATCGGCAGCCAAAGCTTTTGTGGGAAAAAGATACAGCGCCCGTGAATCGGGATTCCTTATCACCCGACTGAGCACCGGCAGGTTATAGCACAGGGTCTTTCCACTGGCAGTGGGGGTGACCACCACAAAATCCCTACCGGCCCGGGCAGCATCAAAGCAGGAACGCTGGTGCGTATAAAGCCGGGTGATCCCGTGTTTTCTGAGTGCTTCCGGGATACGCGGGTCCAGATCCTCCGGAAAATCGGAAAAACAGGCTTCACGGGCAGGAACAGTACGCCAGCACGTCACATTTTCCATAAAGGAAGGATCACCGCGCAGGCCCTCCAGCAGCTGATTCAGATTCATTGATGTTTCCTCCCGCAAAAGCATGTTTCTTGTGTGTTCCATTCCTATTATACCCGTTCGCAGAAGGGTTTACAAGCAAAATGCGCTGATCGCATTGCTGCAAAACCAGTCATTTTCCCTTTTTCTGTGTATGGATTTTTCTTCTCGTTTCTGCTATGATGATCCTGTCAGGCTTCCATTTCCCTTTTTTTCCTTTTCCGCCGGCCTTCCGGACAGCGCCGGGCATCACGGTCGTTCCGGGACATAAGAATATGCAGATCACACTGAATATCGTCGTTTTCCTTCTGTTTGCCGCAATTCTGTTTTTCTTTCTGAATGAAAGCATGCATGTCACGCTATACCGGTTCCGCAACGTCATGTTCCTCGCAGGCATCCTGTTTTTCACATCCGCTGCATTCTTTCTGGGCATCAGCGCCGGGATCAGCGCGCTCAGAGGCCATCCGCCTGTACAGATCGGTGTCGACTGGTTTATGAGGAATTTCACCCGCATCTTTATCTATTCATCGTTTCCCATCCTTTCGGTACTGGTGATCCTGATGCTCATCAGCAACCTTTTCCTGATGCGTCATGAAGGCCGCCGGGTCAAAAATGCGATGGGTTCTGCACTGGGACTTGCCTACCTTGCAGGGACCTTCGTGATCTGGCTTCTTACCCGGTTTATCCCGATCAGCAACCCTGAGGGTTTTCATTTTTTCCGGGATCTGATGCTGCCAGTGTGCAGCTGCATCCTCAGTTATCTTGAATGCGTCATGGCAGGCATAGCCCTGATGGGATGGATCGCTTCCAAGCAAAAGCCCGGCTATGACAAAGATTTTATCATCATCCCGGGCTGCTCCACCAGTAAAAAAGGCTACCTTCTACCCCTTTTGAAAGGTCGTGTCGATCGGGCGATCCGCTACGCCTGGGAACAGGAGATCGCCTGCGGACAGAAGGTGCTCTACGTTCCAAGCGGCGGACAGGGAGAGGACGAGATCATGAGCGAAGGTTCCGCGATGGCCTTATATCTGGAATCTCATTCCGCGGAGCATGACGAAGTGTTTCCTGAAAAGCAGTCCCGCAACACATGGGAAAACTTCTGTTTTTCCCGCAGGATCATCCTTGAACAGAATCCGAATGCCCGCACTGCCTTTTCCACGACCAATTATCATGTTTTCCGAAGCGGATTGCTGGCCCGAAAAGCAGGCTTCACGGAGATCGAAGCCATCGCCAGCACCACAAAATGGTATTTCTGGCCCAATGGCTTTGCAAGGGAGATCATCGGTATTTTTGCCATGACCTGGAAAATCCACCTTTTCTCCGCCCTGATCCTGACCGGGCTGTGTGTTCTGGATGTACTGTTTGGATGATCCCAAAATGGAATTTCCGAAAGATACCGCATTCCTTATTTGCAATAAACAAGAACAACAGATTTCCGATTGAAAAACACTTGATTCACAGGTATAATATAGGCGAACCTTTCCGGTTTTCCTCACACGGAGCCGGATAAACATAATGGAGGACAGTATGGATAAATTTCTGGAAACGGTTGTTGCCTGGGCTACTGACACCGGCGTCAAGCTCCTGATCTCCCTGGTGATCCTGTTAATTTCTTTCCGCGTGATCAACTGGCTCAGCAACAAGCTGATCAGCAAGCCGGAAAAATCCGATAAGCTGGATACGACCCTTACCAAGGTGCTGGGATATCTTGTTAAAGTCGGCTTGAAGGTGCTGATCGTGGTATGCCTTGTGGGTTATGTCGGCATTGACACTACCGGTATCTCCGCCCTGATCGCCTCTCTGGGCGTAGCAATCGGTTTCGCTGTAAACGGCACCCTCAGCAATCTGGCCGGCGGTCTCATGATCTTAATCACCCGTCCTTTCCGCCTGGGCGACTATATCAGTGCTCAGGGGCATGAAGGCACGGTGCAGGAGATTCGCATCTGCAACACCAAACTGCTCACCGTGGACAACAAAGTGATCTACCTTCCCAACAGCAGCCTTTCCACCGGGACCGTTATCAATTTTTCCGAGCAGGAGCTGCGCCGCGTCGATCTGGAATTTTCTGTTGCCGGCAACGATCCTGTGAAAGTGCGTGAAACCCTGCTGGATGTGTGTGCTAAAGAAAAGCGGGTCCTGAACGATCCTGCCCCCTTTGCCCGTGTTACCGATTACGGCGCTGGAAACGGTGTAAAGATGACGGTACGTGCCTGGTGCAAGACCTCCGATTATTGGGACACCTACTTTGCTCTGCTTGACGGCGCTCAGAAGGCTTTTGAACAGAAGGGCATCGTGGTTCCCTTCAATCAGCTGGATGTGCATCTGAAAAACAACTGATCTTTTCTCTTTCAAAGGGCTATGAAGGAACACGGTTCCGTGTTCGGTCATGGCCCTTTTCATATTCAAAAAAACAGACACCGTATATTCCAGTCTGTTTTTCCTGTGCGGGTCATGAACAGATTTTCCTGTTGATCATGGCATTTTGGTTTATATTATGATAGAATAGCATTATGGATATCAGTCAATCGTTTCATCCGGATTCACCTGATATGAACAAACGATACTCATTCGATATGACCGCCCGAACGGTCCGAAAGGAGCCCGTATGATCCGCGAGATCAAAGGAAAACAGGTAAAACTGACCGAGCATGAAATGCTGCGCCGGGAAGAAGCCAACAGACGGTATCTGATGAAGCTGAAAAACGAGTATCTTCTTCGTAACTATCTGCTGGAAGCAGGCCGTTTTGCCGGCCGCGGCGCCGATCCAGAAGCCTTTGGCGGATGGGAAGATCCCACCTGCCAGCTGAGGGGACATTTTCTGGGGCACTGGCTTTCAGC
>JAZLIA010000056.1:0-36959 GCA_045617125.1 Clostridia bacterium
TGTGGAGGTTAAATCTGAGGCTAATACTACCAGCAAGAGCCTGAAAAAGTTCAAGGAACTGTTCCCAGATCAGGTCAAGCTCCGTGTCCGCTTCTCACTGGATAATTTGAAACTGGACGATGATGTACTGAACATTCCGTTGTTTATAGCAGATCATGCAGATAGATTGATTGGGTTGGCGTTAGAAAAGAAGCACTGCTTTGGTTGGTAATAGTTCGTCAATGCAAAAGGTGTATTTTGACCTGCTATATATGTACTACAGAAAAAATGGAGGCAAATATGCAATTATCAGAAATTAGAATCAAATAAATTTTTCGATACTTCAAAAAGCGTTGTATGCAACATCCGTCAAAAGAGAATACACGGAATTAATGAAAGATGCAGAAAATGTGCTTGCTATGTTGAAGGATGATTCCTTGATGAAAGGCCTTTGGAAAAGCTATCAGCGAAAGTTCCCATATGCTGCCGATTATTCTTGGAATGATATTATATGGTCAGCACAGAAACTGGCTCATGAAGCAGGACTGTCTGTTGAGAATCCATCCGTCTCCGAAAGAATAAACAGCAATGATTTGGCACCCAGTTTTTCGGCACGCAAGTTTAGTAGCTGAGACAACTCCTTGCTTTTCTAATTCTCATCCCTCTGCATATACACACGGAAGCCGTAACCGGGGAGCATGTCGTCTTTTTCCTTTCCGTCCACAGGCTCCCATGCTTCCGGAACGGGTGCCCGGCACTCGCCGCACAGGTGGTTGAGCACGAAATAATAGTTTTCATTCCCCTTCCTGCGGCAGGTGACCTCCACCCCCTCGGAGGCATCCAGCACCGGATGTACGATATTGCGTTCCATCCACTCCTGCACCATCCTGTCAGCCAGAGCCTCCTTCATGCCAGTGCCGATGTAATACACCCATCCCTTTCCATACCGGTTCACGGTGATCGCGGGGGTACCTGCATAGAACTCGGAAGCATATGCTGCCAGCGGCTCGGCGGTGTCCGTTTCGATCAGATCGTTCCACATTTCGGTTTCATACGTCTGATCTTCCCACCGCACCAGGCCCGTATCCTCCCTCAGACAATCATAATCCGTCACCCTCAGGCCGCACAGGTCATTTACAAGGCAGGGCAGTGCGTCATCCGCGATCACCCGGTTGCTCTCATCCTTCACCCCGCAGCGAAAATCCAGCACCAGAGTGCCGCCCTGCTCTGTATAGGCATGCATCTTTTCCGAAAGCTCCGGAGTCATCAGGAACTGGAAAGGAGCGATCACCATTTTATAGCCGTTCCAATCATCCTGCTGACGCACGAACCCCACCGGGATATTACGGCGGTGGAGCGCGCAGTAATAGCGCATCAGATGGCTGCGGTATTCCAGGCCCGGAGAATGGGGCTGGATGGTCATTGCATAAGCCTGGTCATAGGAATGTAGGATCGCGGCTTCTCTTGGCGGCATACTGCCCTGCACCCGATCCAGTATGGGAAGGGTTTCGCTCATAAATGCTTTCAGTTCCCGGTAGTTCCGTCCCGGAACCCCGTTATGCGGCAAAATGCCGTGCCAATACTGCTCCGTTCCCATCGTGCACGATCTCCAGCGAAAAAACACCACCGTATCCGCACCGTGAGAAATGCTCTGCATGGCCCACAGGGCAAGCTGGCCGGGGCGGGGAGTGCGTCCCATCGTTTCCCAACCGGTGATCCCGCTTTGCTGCTCCATCACCCAGAAGGGTTTTTCAGCCACGCAGCGGATCAAGTCCAGATCCGCTGCCTGGTGAGGGGCATGATATCCGCGGGGATCCGGTATCCAGTATCCGCCGGGGTATTGATCCTGCGAGGCAAAATCCAGCTGCTGCGATAATTTAAAATAATCCACCTTATCCGAAAAGCCCATCATATTCTGCGTGATGAACTTGCCGGGGGCTTCCCTTCTCAGGATCTCAGCCTGAAAAGCATGAAAATCCAGCACCAGATCGGAGCAGAAACGCTTCCAATCCAGCTCCTGAGAGGGGTTGTGCCCGGTAACGGTATCCCGCGGAGCGGTCACCTCATCAAAGGAAAAGTAATCCTGGCTCCAGAAAGCCGTGCCCCAGCAGGCATTCAGCTTTTCCACCGTGCCGTACTTTTCCCGCAGCCAAGACCGGAACCGGGTTTCGCAGTGCGGGCAAAAGCACAGGTCGGAATGACTGTTTCCCAGTTCATTATCCACCTGCCAGCCCACCACATGGGGGTTATCGGCATAGTGACGGGCAAAAGCGGTCACAAAACGGCGGATATGCTCCCGGTATGCGGGGTTGGACTGGCAGTCATGATGCCGCCCGCCAAAATAGCGCCGGTGCCCGTGCACGTCCATGGGCTGGATCTCCGGATCTTTCCGAATGATCCACGCTGGCGGCGCGGCTGTAGGGGTTCCCAAAATACAGTCGATCCCTTCTCCTGCCAGAATATCGATCGCCTCATCCAGATCCTCAAAGTGAAATTCGCCCTCGGCGCTTTCCAATCCGGACCAGGAAAATTCCGCCATGCGCACAATGGAAATGCCCATTTCCCGCATCATGCGGGCATCGGTCGCCCAGCGCTCCCGGGGCCAGTGTTCGGGATAGTAATCGGCTCCAAATCTGTATTTCATCATATCCCCCATTTGGGTTTTCTGTTCATCTGATTTTTTCATCTTCCGTCAAAGGAAAGAGTTCTGTGCTGAACCTTCTCTCCGGATAGTCCAAGGAAACGCATCAGATTCCCGCTGTAGGTGAGGCTGCGCGTTTCCTCATCCAGCTCCAGTTCGTCATAGATGCCGTCATCCCGGCCTATCCATTCCGCCGACCATGCAGAGCAATAATCATCGGTGCGTCCATCCGTTCCGAAAAAGAGGTTGTTTTTGATATCGTAGCCCACCCGGTGCAGCCGGGTAAGCAGCTCTTTTCTGTAAATAGGAGGCGTTCCCGGCGTAAGATCCAGAAACAGTTCGGTTTTAAGGCGGTCATTCATGCCATAGGCGTTGAGCAGCTTGCCGTAAAGCGCAATGCACTCATCCGTCCAGGGCCAGGAGCAATGAGCCAGGGAAAACCTAAGCTCCGGCACCTGAAGGCAGCATTCCCAGTTGATCGGCTTATTCATGGCAGAAGAAACCTTCCCATCCCAGAGGATGCCGCTGTGAAACATGACCGGCTTTCCAAGGGAAGCGATCTTTTCAAGCAGCCGCATGCACCGATCCTCATAAACATAATAATCGGTACAGATCATTTTGAAGCCGCGGATGCCCTTTTCCGCCGCTTCCTCTGCAAGGCTCATCACATCCGGTTCATCCGGGTGCACCCACAAAATCGGGAAAAGCCGGTCGGGAGCATAGCATGTCACGCGCAGCACCTCCTGCAGCCGTTCCCGGCCGGTTCCGGTTTCCATCGCATCATGGCTGCCCGGCGGCGGCAGGGAAATCACACTTCCGCCATGCACTCCGCCCGCTTCCATTTTTCGCAGCAGGTCGGCAGAATTTGCGTTCCATTTGAACGAATGAACATGACCATCCAGACGCAGCATACCCGTTTTTCCTCCCTGCAAATCACCGTATCCAGTGTATATAATCTTCCTTGCGGGGCGCGGGGGCGTTCTTTTCTCCATCGGCATAGCCGATCACCAGGTTTCCGATGCCCTCATAATCGCCGCTGATCCCGGCCTCAAGAAGGATCTGCTTTCCTTCCTCCGTTTCAAACATTTCTTTCGCCCGGTGGATCCAGCAGGACGCGACGCCGTATTTTTCCGCCGCGTTCATCATATTGCCCATCACAAGGCTGCCGTCATACACACAGGTGCGGATGTTTTTATTCGCCAACACCACCAGCACCGCGGGCGCACCGTAGAAGGGATCACGATCTGTTCCCATCACCGCCGCGTTCATTTTGGAAAGGCGGTCCCGCATTTCGCGGTTGGTCACTGCCAGGATCACGGGGCTTTGCTTTCCCATCCCGGTGGCGGCATAGGTGCCCGCCCTCAGGATCTTTTCGATCACCGCCTCCGGCACTGGCTTATCCTGATATTTTCTGCAGCTGCGGCGCTCTTCCAGTATGTTTTCGTTAAATGCCTCAAACACCATCAGGCGCATTTCCCGGTCCCCGGTGTTCAAAATGGAGTGACATGCAAAGCGGGCATTCACCAGAATATCCCCGGCGTTCACCTGCCGGGTGACTCCGTTTTCAGTGTATTCCCCGCTGCCCTCCAGCACCACATATACCTCGTTGTCATCCCCATGCTCATGCGGCCCGAAGGAACTTTTCGGAGGCACGATCGTATAGTTCAAAAAAAGCAGGGGGGCTTCAAAATCCTCCGGCCCGAAAAGCATGGTGTTTTCGCATACGCCCTCGCCCCCGTGGATCGGGGTCTTTTCCATTTTCGCATTCAGAAAATTGCGGATCAGCATCTTATTTTCCTCCATTCGTTACCATCCAGGCGCCTTGCTTCGCCTGTTTTTTAGGGAACCGCTGATTTATTCGGCGGCAACGCTGAATAAATCAACGATTCCATAGTGCTTTTGTTCCGCCCAGGTATCAGCGCTGCAGGCTGTCAAAAAGTGATCCGTTTATACTTGACAGCTTTTCAACAGATAACAGTTGGCAAGCATCCGGATAAAGCCGTTCACGATCGCACCGGCTGCCTGTTCGGAAATATCGCCGTCCCGGGCCAGGTCTTTCATCAGCTCAGCCCGGGTGATCGGGTGTTTAAGAAGCTGATACAGATATGCGCCGGTTTCCGTGAGGCGCAGATGACCGCTGTAATCCCGCTGAAGCTCCGGGGACAAAGCCACCATGTTTATCTTTCCCGTACGGATCAGACGAGTCCCCTCTTTCAGGCACAGCACGGCATCCTCTGCAAAATGTTCGGGACACCGTTTGGCTGCCTTTTCCGCTTCCTCATTCATCCGGTATTCTTCCTGCATCTGCTCCGTCTTTTGCTTCGAGCTTTGCTGCTGCTGCAGATAAAGCGAATACTGCTTCTGTGCTTCCCTGATCCCCGCCTGCAAGACCCGATACTCAGGAAAATCCGCGGCATATTTCCAGAATTCATCACCGAAAGGACGCACATAGGAAAACTTCCACGGTTTTCTGCTTCCGCACCAATGCAGGATGAGCGTTTCATCCGGGAGCGCTTCTTCTTCCCCAAGGGTAAACTCTTCCAGATTGAAGCGGCGGCTTTCGCATATTCTCACCTGGCGGTAAAACGCCAGGTTCAAAATATCCTGATCGCCAAGCAGCAATCTGTCGCCAAAGCCGTCCGCAATCTGACGGTAGAGATCGGGGGCCAGCTTTTCCCGCTGGGCTTTCAGGTCAAACAGGAGCACACCGGCATTGAAATACACCACATCCTCCGGGAAAATGCCCTGACAGAGGCGGTTATATTTCGTTGTCTCCGAGCCAAGCTCACAGCGGCACGCGGCCATCAGGTTTCCTTCCAGGTCCTGATGGTAAAATTCCTCCAGATCTCCGCGGATCACGAGATCCCCGTCCAGATACAGCACTCTTTCCACATCGGGCGGCAGAAGCTGAGCGGCAAACAGGCGAAAATAGGTCTCTCCCGTGATCCACGGACAACGCAGCGGCGGAGCACAGGGATCTTCTTCCGTGACATGGATCCATTCCACTTTTGCATGTCCGCTTTTTTCCGCGTCAGCGTTCAAAAGCGCCTTCGCGGTCTGATTCAGTTCGCGGAACATGACAAAAAGGCGCACAGGACAGTTATTGTGCGCCAGAAAAGAATGAAACATGACCCTGGTGGGCATAAAATAGTCGTTGTTGACCGCAACTAACAGGTTCAACCATTCCTCTTTCATCAGAATCCCTCCGGTATTGATGATGTTACCGCCCCGGAACGCATTCCGCTTTCCGGGGCGGATCTGACATTTCCAGCTGCTGCCTTTCTACGCCGGGATCAATGCGTTATGTTTACTGATCATCAAGATGACAATAATTGGACGGTATAAAACGTAACTGTTTCATTTTGTTGTTATTCGTAAAGATAGCGCCCCCGCTTACCTGCTCCAGTTCTTCTTCCGTCAGCTCCGCAAGCTTAACCTTCAATGCATGAAGTTCTTCCTTAAGGGCATCCAGTTCCTGCCTGGTTTTCATTGTTCATTCCTCCATCAATCAAAGATATCTGAATTTTCCCTCTTCAACTATGCCTTTTATGTCTTTCACGCTCTTGCCCGTGAAGACAGCGCCTCCGCTCACCTGCTCCAGTTCCTCTTCCGTCAGCTCCGCGAGCTTATCCTTCAATGCATAAAGTTCTTCCTTAAGGGCATCCAGTTCCTGCTTTGTCTGCATCATCATTCCTCCATCCTGTTTTTATGGTCCATCTGCATATACGAAAATGATCCTCATGGCGGCCAGTCGGATATGAAGAATGATGATTTTTTCTTCCCGAAGGTCTTCCGCCCCGATCTTATCATCTTTTTATAAACTCATTTTCATCCGTGCCCTCAAGCTTATTATTCAGCTTTCCCTTTGCATTAGGCTCGATCAGCTCATCTTCAAGATAAAGAAAACCGAGCGGGCCCGCAAGGAGATTTTTTATTCTGGTATTGCCCGTGAAGACAGCGCCTCCGCTCACCTGCTCCAGTTCCTCTTCCGTCAGCTCCGCGAGCTTATCCTTCAATGCATAAAGTTCTTCCTTAAGGGCATCCAGTTCCTGCCTGGTCTTCATCGTTCATTCCTCCTTTAAATATCATTGTGGTCCCATGATATATACGAAGATGGTTGATAGGATGGCTGATCGGTATAAAACTTTTTTCAGGATCATGTTCTTTTCCGTTTTTCCGCACCGATCATTCCGCCTTGATTATACCACTTATATTTCCCCATTGCAAATGCCGCTCATATACCTGCGGGTCAGATAAATGCCCGCGCCGATCGCGGCAGAATCATCCGTATACAGGCTGGTTCTGATCCTGACCTTTTCGCAGTCGAACGGGCATTCCGCCTGCACCATCCTTTCAAGCAATTCCACATCCGAAGGGAGCATATAGCGAAGCAGATACCCGCACAGCACATATTCCGTGTCCATCAGCATGCGGATGTTGCTGATGGTCAGCGCCAGATCATGCAGATATCTATTCCACACCGCCGCAGCCTTCTTATCCCCCGCACGCAGCTTGATAAAAAAATCCCGCAGCTTTTCTCCGGCATTCCTCTGCAGGGCATAGGCGGAGCAGTACGCCTCTATGCAGCCTTTTTTTCCGCAATAGCACTTTTCGCCGCCGGGATACAGGCACATGTGCTCGATCACGCTGCTGCTCAGCTCAATGCCCTGATATACCTTTCCGTTCACAATGACCGCGCCGCCGAAATACCGGTTCAGATACAGCAGTACGGCATCCTTCATATCCTTCTGGATCCACGATTCCGCAAGCGCGGATGCCTCCGTATCATGCATCATGGAGCAGGGATACGGGATGCAGCGTTCAAACTTCTCCAACAGCCTTTCTCCGCTGCATTCGAGGATCCTGCCGAACAGGAGCGAACCGCCGTCCCTGGAAACCAGCCCCTGTATCGCTATAGACACGCCCAGCACCTGCCCTTTTTCCGGATGAAGCTGCAAAAGCTGGCTCTCCGTCACTTCCGCGATCCTTTCGAAATAATCGTCCGTGCAGGAAAACATCCTCTGCTCATCAAAGGATCGCAGGGGCTTTCCGTACAGATCCACCACGACCACATGAAAGTATTCTTTTTGTACGGCAATGCCCACAGCCACTTTTTTCGCAGCGGCAAACTGATACACCCTTGCTTTTCTGCCGCCGGTGGAATGATACATCCCCGTGCGCAGGATCATTCCCTGTTCCTCCCACAGCTTCAGGTTTTGGCTCACCGTGGGAAGGCTCATTTTCAGTTCCTGCGCGATCTGCTGTTTGGAAACCCCTTCCGATCCATACACATATCTGAGCAGCCGCAGCGAGTTTTGCTCTCTGACATCGGCGGTGGACAGTGTCTCCCCCATGCGCTACCCCATCCCTTATATCATATTCTTTGTTTAATCTATCATATTTCTATAAGAAAGACAAGCCGTAATGACGCATCTGAAACAGAAACGCGAAATGACTCTTGACTTTTTCCAAATTTCAGTGATATGATAGTTTAGATTTGAAAAGCATTTTTACAAAAGTTCTTGCTTTGCCAGTTTGAAAGGAGACCCTATCATGTTACAGCAGGTGATGACAGCCCCCGGAAAGATCCTTTTCAGAGAGATCGAAAAGCCCCAGCCCGCAGCGGACGAGGTGGTCGTCCGGATCATGAAGATCGGCGTATGCGGAAGCGACATCCATGTTTATCACGGAAAACACCCCTTCACCAAATATCCGGTCACGCAGGGACACGAAGTTTCCGGAAAGATCGAAGCTCTCGGCAGCGCCGTCACCGAATTCCGGATCGGTCAGAAGGTCACGATCGAGCCTCAGGTCTATTGCGGAAAGTGCTATCCCTGCACGCACGGCAAGTATAACCTGTGTGAGGAGCTGAAAGTGATGGGGTTCCAGACCACCGGCACCGCCAGCAAATATTTCGCCGTGAAAGCGTCCAAGGTGACGCCTCTTCCTGAAAGCATGACCTATAACGAAGGCGCGATGATCGAGCCACTGGCCGTCACGGTCCACGCAGCCAAACGGGCCGGCGACATAAAGGACAAAAAGATCGCCGTGCTGGGCGCGGGCCCCATCGGCATCCTGCTTGCGCAAAGCGTAAAAGCGCTCGGGGCAAAGGAAGTGCTGATCACCGATATCAGCCCCTTCCGTCTGCAGCTTGCGAAGACCTGCGGAGCCGATCATGCCGTGAACACGCGTGAAGAGGATTTCGGCGAGGCGCTCATCCGCTGCTTCGGTCCTGACAAGGCTGATGTGATCTACGACTGTGCGGGCAACGACATCACCATCAACCAGGCGATCCGCTGTGCAAGAAAGGGCAGCACCATTATTCTGGTCGCAGTCTTCGCAGACATGGCAAAAGCGGACATGGCCGTGCTCAACGATCATGAGCTGGACCTGAACAGCAGCATGATGTACCGCCATGAAGACTATGTTGAAGCCATCCGCCTTGTTAATGAGGGCAGGATCCAGCTGAAACCGCTTATGAGCAAGCACTTTGCATTTGCTGATTACGCGAAGGCATATCAGTTTATCGACGCTAACCGTGAAACCACCATGAAGGTGCTCATCGACGTTGATGACAGTGAAGAATAAAAATAAATCAGCAGGACCGCAAGACCGCATGCAAACGCATGCTGAAAGGAGATGCTCCCATGAGAAGCTGCTACTATCTTGGAAACAGGCAGTTTGAGGTGCGTGAAGAGCCCGTTCCTGCCCCCGGGGCGGAGGAAGTGCTGGTAAAGGTGGATTCCTGCGGCGTCTGCGGCACTGATGTTCACATTTATCACGGCGATAAGGGCTCTGCCGAGGTGATCCCTCCCGTGGTGCTGGGACACGAGTTTGCCGGCACGGTAGTGAGCGTAGGAAGCCGGGTAACCGGCTTGAAAGCAGGGGATCATGTGACGGTGGATCCCAACATCTACTGCGGAAAATGTCACTATTGCCGCATCGGCAAAAAACAGCTGTGTGAAAATCTGTACGCCATCGGCGTCAACCGCAACGGAGGCTTCGCGGAATACTGCGTTGCCCCGGAGACCCAGTGTTACCTTCTTTCCCCCGAAGTGCCCCTCGAATACGGCGCCATGGCAGAACCCCTCGCCTGCTGCCTGCACGGTATCGAACAGGCAGGCATCTGCCCCGGCAGCACGGTATGCGTGCTGGGCGGCGGCGCGATCGGCCTGATCATGGTGCAATTGGCCCGCCTTTCCGGCGCGTCAAAAGTGATTCTGAGCGAACCGGTGGAAATGCGAAGGAACATCGGGCTTGAATTGGGAGCCGACGCGGCGGTCGATCCCATCCATGAGGATCTGCCCGCCCGTGTGCGGGAATTGCTCGGCACGCCAGGCCCCGATGTGGTGATCGAGTGCGTCGGCAACCCTGCCGCTGCACAGCAGGCCCTGAGCATCGTAAAGCGTGGCACCGCCGTGCTCCTGTTCAGCGTGCCCCAGGCCGGGACCTCGGTTTCCCTTTCGCTGGACGATGTGTACCACAAGGAGCTGAAGATCACAGGCTCCCTCATCAATCCCGACACTCATGGCCGTGCCGCCGCGCTGATCAACAGCGGATGCATCCGCCTGGACTGCATCGAGACGCATACTTTTCCCATTGAAAAGCTGGAAGACGCGATTTTGATGCAGCAAAGCAACGAATCGCTGAAGGTTCTGGTAAAACCCGGCCTCTGATAACATAAGCAAAAACCGTCGGCCCCTCTGTTTGCAGGCACGACGGCTTTTTTTATTCGATCCACCTCAGCTTCAGTTTTTCCGGGTCCACCGCCCGGTCCGCCGTGATCACACGCGCTTCTCCGGGATAAAGGCTGAACCAGTTATCCGAAAAGCGGGTCTCTCCCGCATCCAGCTCCACACCCAGGCAGAAGGCATCGGAAGAAACCGTGACCGTGTTTCCTTCGCAGCAGGCATTCACATGGGGCACAGTGAAACGGAAATGCTTGGGAAGCGCATTCAGCGCCTCATTTTCACTCACGGTTTTGCCCGCTCCGTCCGTAAGCACACAGCGTACCACAGGCAATTCTTCCCCAGCCCCTGGCATCACGGAAGCGGCCACAGAGGAGGAAAGCGCACAGCAGCTCACCTTCTGCCGGGTTTCCCTCAGGATGCTTCCCCGCTCATCACACACCCGCAGGATCAGCTCGCCCGAAAAAGGCTCGCGGGTCTCGTTGGCGATCACGGCTTTCCAGCCCTTTCCATCCGGCTGCAGGCTGATCATCACAGGGGCGAAAAACCTGGCGGCCTTATATTGCAGCGCCTTCAATCGCCCCAGGCTATCCACACTGGACCAGCTTGCCACCGGCCAGCAGTCATTCAGCTGCCAGTAGATCGCCCCCATGCAGCGGCCGCGATTCCGCCGCC
Organism: Clostridia bacterium; assembly: GCA_045617125.1. Classification (GTDB taxonomy): domain Bacteria; phylum Bacillota; class Clostridia; order Christensenellales; family Aristaeellaceae; genus ZC3RG03. The sequence continues at coordinate 10,984 of JAZLIA010000056.1, forward strand.
AGTGCTCCACACCGGCCCGCATGGCCTCCGCCTGCAGATACTGGGTGGCATGCACTAGCTTTTCCATTGAGAAAGGATAGCGGAGCGTCTGCGACAGATAAAACAGCATCGTCGCATTTCCGCTCAGGCATTTCTGATGGGATTCCATCACTTTGGAAAAGGGGTTCATTTCCTTTTCATCATGGATAAAGGTGTTCAGCGTGTCCATACAGGGGAAGGATTCAAAGCCGAATTCCGAGCAGAAACGGGGATAACGCTCCGAATAGTCCGAGAAAGGACGGCGGCCGTGCCACACGGACCAGTCATGCACATCGCCCCGCGCAAGGTCATTCGGGTCATCAAAGCCGCCGCCGGAAGAAGGAGAAGACGGCCAATAGAAGGAATCCGGCGCTTCCTTTACACACACTTCCTTCAATACCTTTTCAAACTGCAGAGTATACTGATTTTTCAGTTCCTCCGATTCCGATGCCACGCTATCCCAATCCAGCCAGCCTTCCTCCATCTCATTATTGCCGCAGATAAGGCCCAGGCAGGCATGGTGACGAACACGGCGCAGGTTATCCTCCGTTTCCCGAACGATGTTTTCCCGGAAGGCATCGGTCATCTTGTATACATTGCAGGCATACATCAGATCCATCCACACGACCAGACCCATTTCATCGCACAGGTCAAGGAAATCCTCTCCGGGATAAATGCCGCCGCCCCACACACGAATGCTGTTGAAATGGGAATCCCTGCAGATCTGAAGCAGCTTCCGCGTCTTTTCACGGTTAAGCCGGGTAAGCAAATTATCCTCCGGGATATAATCGGCCCCCATTGCGAAGAAACGAACGCCATTGACGCAGAACGCAAACTCGCTGCCCCATTCATCCCTGTCCGTTTTCACCGTCATGGTTCTCAGGCCAATGCGCATCGTTTTTTCATCCCGGATCTCATTTTCGTCCAGCGCCTGCACCGTGAGGGTATAGAGCGGCTGATCCCCCAGGCCGTTCGGCCACCAGAGCCTCGGCTCCATCACCCGGATGCAGGCCGTTTCACCCGCGGGAACGGTGATTCCGGTCAGTTCTTTTCCATCCGGATCGGAAAGGGCAGTCCGAAGCAGCTTTGCCCCGGTATCCGCCTGAACAGAAAGCTCAACGATCCCGTCATGATGCTCCTGATGAACGCAAACCTGCTCAACACGCACATCATAAGCCTCCATATACACCTCCCGCCAGATCCCCGCATCCGGAAGGCGGGGGCCCCAGTCCCAGCCAAACATGTAATGAGCCTTTCTCAAAGCGCCGGTCCACTTCAGGTCGCTCCCGCCCTCATAGGTCACATCCGGGTTTTCCTCCGCTGCCTTTTTTACGAAGGGAACTGCGGGATAAAACGTGATCTTCAGATGATTGGCTCCCACCCTGGCTTGATCCCGGATGGAAAATCTCCAGGTCCTGTGCATATTCTCGGTGTGGGCAAGAAACACGCCGTTCAACTCAATATCCGTGATCGTGTCAATGCCCTCAAAAACCAGATCAAGATGGGACAAAAGAAGATCCTCTTTAGTCAGCAGGATCTCCCGTTCAAACGTATACACCTTATCGAGCATCGCACACACGCTTTGCTCGTTCATTTCATCAAAGGGGTCCGGGATCTCTCCCTGACAAAGCAATGTCGAAAGCACCGTTCCGGGCACCTGAGCAGGCCAGGAGCGTCCTTCCTCATTCGTCATGAGCCAGGATCCGCCAAGATCCGTCTTTTTCATATAAGCTGCCTCCCGTTTTTTATTTCAGGGTCAACATGATCCATGCACCGTTTGCAAAGGTATATCCTTATTATAATTATTACATTTTTATCACCAAAAGGAATTAGTCTATCAAATCCTGAATAAAAGGAGATGATAAAGATAACAGCCCTATCTTCTTTGCTCCGGAAAAGATAAGTGCAGGGAATCTCGGCGGGCGGCAGCACGCTTTCTACGCATTCAGCCAGTTTTTCCTGTGATAATCTTCCGCCTCAAAGCCTTCTTTATCGATCACGGTATACGGAAAGGATAAGTCTTTCAAAGCATCCAGAAAAAAGGAAAAAGCCTCATCCGTTTTCAATATATTGCTAAGACTCAATATGCATTTGTCCTTTATACAATAGCTGACCAGGTAAAGCCCGGTTGCTCCTCTTGCACCGCAGTAAGTATCAAAATTCTCTATATACGGAGCAATATCTCCTAAGTTCAGCACTCTCTGATAGGTCAGCGTCGGCGTAGAATTGCGTCCGACGGCATAAGCGGTTTTGATATCTTCGATGGTATCGGCTTGCCGCACAATGCACTCAAAATCGGTTTTTTTCTTTTCCATCACCTGAAGCAGGTATTCTTCCGATATCTGCAGCTTCAGCATTTCTTTCAAACAGCTTAACTGCCGGGCCAACGGCATATTCTGAAATGTCATGGGATAAACGAATCTGGCATCGGTACAGCAATTCTGCAAGGTGTCCTTACAGCCGAGTATGATGCGCATATCGACGGGGCAATTGACTATAAAAGGCCTGTCTTCGGAGGGATACAATTTCCGTATCGTTCGGATCAGGATCATCGCCAGCACAGAGGAAACGCTGCTTTGGGCTTCTGTGCTGAGCGACAGGATCTCTCTTGCGGGAATATAAACACGCAGCCTGCGGGATCGCACTCCAATCTTTTCTTTCTCAAAGAAAAAGCCGTCAGAGAGGGGCATGGAATGCTTCTCATCCACAGAAACGGCATATCGATAAGGATTTACATATTCATTCGCACCCGGTTTGCTGCCAGGGCACAGTTCTCCCGGAACATGCAATTCTTTTCCCGTTGCTCTGCGAAGGTATTCCGCTGCCAGTGACAGTGTAAAACGAACGGCTCCTACCGCATCCGTCAGTGCATGATGGATAGAAACATATACCGTATCGCCGCCGTACGCTATCAGTAAAAGGAAACCGCAGTTCCTTTCATCGTTGAAAAGTACGTAGCCTTCATTTTGAAGAACGGGAAAAGTATCTTTCGTCTGCCTCAAAGCATAGATGCCGTTTCTGATCTCCCTCTTTCTGATAAAATACGGGCAGCGTTCCGCCATCGCATCTGCAGCGGCGCGAAGATGTGCGGAGCTGATCATTTCTTTTGTGGAAAAGCATTGGAAAATATGCACCGTTTCGTCTTCATAATACAGGAATCTGTCACCCGGAGACGGGACAGGATCATTGATCAAATGAGATTTATTCATGGTATCGGTTATTCTCCAGTCACATCAAAATAGGGTATCTTATTGTGAAAGTTCCGAGTGAAACAACCAGATCAGACAAACTTGACTTTCATTTATTGTGGCGATCCATTTTCGGAGCATGGGGATTTAGCATTAAATAAGATGACCCTTTATTTATCAGATATTCCATGATCCCGCGTCAATGCATTTTCTCCCTCTGCAGGCGGAAGGTGACTGACTGGGTCAGATATTTCAGGTATTCCTCATCCCGGCACATCGCCTTTTCCGGGCTGTCCGACAGCTTGGCCACCGGCCGGCCGTTCACATACATCAGCTTGATCACGATATTGAGCGGCGGTTCACAGGTATCATTGGAGCAGAAGGTGCCGATCCCGAAGGAGACCTTCGCTCGATCCCGAAAATAATCAAAAAGCGCCTGAGCCCGGTCAAAATCCAGGCTGTCACTGAAAAGCAGCTGTTTGCTGCGGGGGTCCACCCCGTATTTTTCATAGTGGGCGATCATTTTTTCACCCCAAGCGTAGGGGTCTCCGCTGTCATGGCGCACACCGGTGTAGTTGTTCACCATGGAACGGTTGAAATCCAGCAAAAACAGATCTGTCGTCACCGTATCGGTAAGGGCGGTGCCGTTATCGCCGTCATACTCGGCATACCAATCCCGCATCGCATAATGGTTGGTGTAAGCCAGAGGAATGGAATCGACCCCCTGATACATCTGCACAAACTCATGGGCATAGGTGCCAATGGGCTTCATGTCATATTTCATCGCAAAGTACACATTGGACGTGCCCACACAATTGGGCAGGTCCTTTTTCATACGCGCCAGCATCTCCCCCTCCCAGGCCCTTGAAAGACGGCGGCGGCAGCCAAACTCTGCAAAATTGAACGTGTATTTTCCCATGCGGAACGAGCTGATCTTTTCATCCAGCCGTTCCCGGGCGCTGCGAAGCAGGGTTTCATAATCATACTGCATGCGGAAATACACTTCATTCACGATCTCCAGCAGATAGATCTCAAACTGCATCGCGGAAAACAGCGGCCCGTTCACCGTAATGCCCAGTTCGCCTTCCCCGGAAAGGGAAACAGTCACATATTCCCGTATGGGATGCCACAGGCGCAGAAATTCCACATAGTCGGGCTTGATAAAGCGGATGGAACGAAGATAATCCAGTTCCTCCTTCCGGAAGGAAAGGGAACAGAGATGATCGATCTGCGCACAGATCTCTTCCTGCATTTCCCGGGTGAAACGCACATCCCGGCTGCGGCATTTGAAAAAATACTCTCCGCACAGGTCGGTATGCCGGTGGAAGATGACCTGATTCATATTGAACTTATACAGATCCGTATCCAGCAATGAAACAACGATCGGTTCCAGCTTCATCATATTCAGCCGCTTCCTTTCAAATGCTGTCGGTGTAGGTATTCCCCTGGGCTGCCAGCACCGTGCTGCGCAAAACATCATATCGATCCCACAAGGCTTGCGGCGTATAGCGCTGCCAGCCTTCCCGATCATTCCTCACAAGCGCTTCCCGCATCGCTGTAGCCGACACTGGGATCGCCTTGGGGATCCTGAGCTCCGCGATCCTGATGCCATCCTGGCTGGTAAACCAGCCTTCCCGGCGCTGTTCCTTGCCGGAAAGCACCAGATCCGGCAGGTCGCCGGTGTGCTCCCGGCATTTATTCAGCACATACTGCCCCCACAGGGCATTGTTGCCCAGGCCCGCATCCGGGATGGGAAACAAAAGCATCTCCTTCTCCGGAAACACAGCTTTTAGCATCTCCAGCCGCTGTTCATAGGAAAAAGGATTTTTTTCGGTACCGCACTCCTGAGAAGACCCCACCAGCACACACACCCGGTCGCACAGCCGAAGGCCCTGTCTGATCATATCGGTATGCCCAGTATGGAGCACCTGGAAACGTCCCACAACAAGGCCCAGGCGATAAGGTTTTTCTCTCATTCCGATTCTCTTTTCTATCAAATATCCGGTTCAAAGCAGGGCATCAGCTGCAATTTGAACAGGTTCTGGCGATGCCTCCGGTCGATCAGAGCCTGATGCTCCCTGTTTTCGATCTCCCCGGTACGGATATACCGGTCCAGCTCCGCATAGGTAAAGCCCAGATTTTCCTCATCGGTGCGTCCGCAAAGCCCATCGGTGGGCGCCTTGTCCACCAGCTCGGAGGGCAAATGCAGCGCCCGTCCCACCTGCTTTACTTCCTCCACCGTAAGACGGGAGCAGGGGCTGAAATCCCCCACGCTGTCCCCGTAGCGGGTGGAATAGCCCACCCAGTCCTCTGAAAGATTGCAGGTGTTGGCCACCCTGCCGTTATGGCTCTGGCTCACCGCGTACAGCGTAGCCATGCGGATGCGGGGAGAAAGGTTCTGTGTGGTTTGGGCAGTGCATTCAAAAGGCAGTTCCTTCATCACAGCTTGGACCGCGTTTTCAATGTTGATCTCATAAGAGCGAATCCCCAACGTGCTCACCAGCAGGCGCGCCATATCGATATCCGGCTGCACGCCGCAGGGCATCAGAACGCCGATCACCCGTTCCTTCCCGAGGGCTTCCGCGCACAAGGCCGCGACCACCGAGCTGTCTTTTCCCCCGGAGATCCCCACCACCGCGTTGCAGCCGGGGCCGTTCTGCTCAAAAAAATCCCGGATCCACCGGACACATTCATTTTTGATTTTTTCCGTTTTAAACATGCTTATCCTTTCCGATCAAGGTCTCAAACCTTTCTGTCCAGTTCTATCATTGTCATACGAAACCTGCCGTATGTCAATAGCAAAATCGAACGAAAAACTGCTCGCCCCGAACAGCATGAAACGGTTGTATTTGTTCATCCGCGGGTATACAATAGTCCCATCTTTTTCAGTAAGGACTGTATCTGATGAACACCCGCTTCACTTCATTGCAGAAACGCCTGATCGCAGGCGCGGTGCTGGCCTATACGCTGCTGTATCTGGACCGGCTCAACCTTTCCGCCGCTTTGCCAAACCTGATCGCCGGTTTTCACATCGACGCTGCCCGTTCCGGCCTGATGCCGCTTTGCTTTTCCGTTTCCTATGCCTGCGGGCAGATGCTGAGCGGTCTTCTGGCGGATCGGGTGCGTCCCGTGCGCATGATCCTGACCGGCCTGTCAGGAAGCCTGATCGTGAACCTGATCATGGGACTGACCTGCGTTTTTTCCGTTCTGCCTGCGCTGTGTCTGGTAAACGGCGTTTTCCAGTCCATGCTGTGGACGCCCATCGTGAAAATGGTCTCCGTTGCCTTTCCAGAAAAAGAAAAACAGGAAAAAGCTCATTTTCTTCTTTCCTTCACCCTGGTGATCGGCCATTTTGCGGGATGGGGACTGTCGGGTCTTTCCGGCGCCTATCTGGGCTGGCGTTATTCCTTCATTCTTCCGGCGGGAATCAACCTGCTTCTGCTGCCTCTGGTGATGTTTCTGCTCCGGGATGCAAAACAGATAGGCAGCACAAAGGCAGAAAAACACGCAAGTCCCTCCCAAAGCGGAAAAGAAACAGGAAAGCTGCTCCTTTCCACCGGCTTTGTGTGGATCGTACTCGCATCCGTTTTTTACGGCTTCGTCAAGGACGGTATCGTCACCTGGACACCGGAACTGCTGAGCCGGTCGGGCAGCGGTGTTTCCGCCGTGATATCCTCTCTTTTGCTTCCGGCGCTTGAGCTTATAGGCATTTTATTGGGGTTTTTCCTTCGTTTCCGCATCAAGGGCGGGGTAAGAAGGATCATCTTCCTTATGATGCCCGCCGCGGCGATCTTCTGTGTTCCGCTCTTTTTTGTGACCAGTCTGCCTGTCAAGGCGGTGTTTCTCGGCTTTTCCTGCGCGGTCTGCTTCGGGGTGAACCCGCTGCTCACCTCCCTGGTGCCTATGGAATACGCCCTCTTTGGCTGCACGGGCTTTACAGCGGGGCTTTGTGACTGCGCGGTATACATCGGCTCCGCACTTGCAGGCGCGGTCGGCGGAACGGTGTCGGAGGTGCTCTGCGGGAACGGGCTGTATCTTTGCTGGATCCTGGCCGCCCTTCTGTCCGCTGTGATGTGCCTCGTTTCCTCCCGCCGCAGGTTTGATGCCGCCCTGCAGGACCGATTCCAAAACCCATCTGCATTCTGAACCGCCGAAAATAAAAACAGATCCTTCTCCGTTTTTTCGTGACAAGGATCTGTTTTTTTCTATTCAGCCAGTTCCCGAACCAGCCCAACGATCGCGTCCAGCTTGCTCTTTGCGATCACCATCAGGCTTTCCCCATCCCGCTCGATACGGTATCGGTAGGGATCTGAAGTGAGAAACCGCACCCTGTATGGCTGATCCCTTCCGGAAAGCACGTAGGTGAAGCACAATCTCTCCTCCTCTTCCTCCGTGCTGCCGGCAGCCGTATCATCCGCGGTAAGCCCGCTCAGCTCCAGCCAGAACATACGAAACGCCGTGCTTTCAACGCGTTTTCCGTTTACAAAATATCCATCCTCCCGGTTTTCCAGCAGCCACTTATCTTCTCCGGAACGGATTTCCAAGCTCTTCACCTTATCCAAAGCGATCAGAGCCGCAAAGCGATCTGCCAGGGAAGCCGGGTCCAGTCTGGATAGAAAGAGCAGAGCCGAGGCATCGACCGCATACATTTCACTTTCCCCGTTAAAGAAAACCCGGGGTGAGGTTTGTCCGTCGTTCATAACATCCAGGAGCATTTCGACCGAAGCGCCCGTACTGTCCTGAAGGGTAAGGCGATAACCGGAAACGGCGGTATCCGGATTTTCATTTTCCCTTCCAAGATACGCGGTCGCTTTGATCGAACTGAAGGCGGTGATCAGCGCTGCTGTCTGCTCGGCATCGGTCTCATAAGCAAAGGGAAAAGTAAAACGATAGCCGCTTCCGTTGAGCACAGGGTTTTCCTGCTTCACGATCTCCATGATTTCCGTGAACTGCCCCTTTTCCGCTCTTTCCACCATCATGCGAGTGGGAGACATGGGTTCACGAAGCTCAGGAGTAACCACCGTGTGCAGGCTGTTTAAGCCAGTAAACACCGTGCGAACCACGCTTTCCGGAATAAGCTCCACCTGATCCCTGACGGATACACAGGCATAGCGGCCTCCGACCGGAGAAGCATTCCCCACTGTCATCGTAACCTTCTGCCCGTCTGTATAGGTGAGGGTCAATTGATCCAATGCATCTGCAAAGCCGTAATCCGTATTCGCATCCGCTCCGCTTTCCGTGACCGGAGTGCCGCTCACCGAGGTGCATTGGACCATCACCCTCCCAGCCAAGGTCTGATCCAGATATGCGTCCGGAATAAGGTCGCAGTGCCAGATCTCACGATCCCTTGAAAGCGTGTATTTTTCTCCGTCCGATACGAATTCCGCCTTCAGGATCTCTCCAGTGGGACGGGATAGCAGGGACACCCTCTCCGCTTTGGACGCGGAGGCACGAGGCGCTGTTTCATGGGACGGGATCAAAAGCAGCACAGTCCCCACAAGGCAGAGAACGATCGCAGCTGTCGCTGAAATGCGTCCCCATGGCAATTTCCTGTGCTTGGTCTTGATCAGCTTTTCCGGGGGATCCAGAACGAAACGCCGCTCCTTCGGTTCCCTGTCCATCACCTGCGCCTCCTTTTCCGCCATACGAGCAAGCCTAACGTAACACAGGCCAGCGGTAAAACCCCGATCAAAGCCACACACAGCAGCTGATACACCCGGTTATTCGGAATCATCAGCCTGTCGGCTCCCATGCTCCGCCCGGCAGCATGGCTTTTTTCTTCCCTTCCTGCCAGCCAGTTCACCGGAGTAAGCAAGAGCTTGTCATTGCTGTAGGCTTCAAACATGGCGTCATTCGTTAAAAACAGTGCGTTTCCGATCACAAACACGCGCATGGTTCCAGCCTTCTTTTCATACTCTGCCGCAGTGGCCACCGAAAAGCTTCCCATCTCATCCTTTTTGGACTGCTGCAGGCCTTCATCGGCATTCAGTTCACTCTTGACATACGAATAAGGCGAAGTCATGAGCAGATCCCACATCTGCAGACCTGCAGGGCGGATCCCCACCCGGCGAACAGCGCGGCTTTGAGGCAGGACCACATAATCCGTCCCGTCGAAGCTATGATCGAACGGGCTGTTCTCCCCGTCAGTTTCCATATGGATATTCGGCATTAGGTACAGTTGATTCCGGTAGTAATACCCTGCGGAACCCACATTTTCAATAAGAAGGCCGGGATCGGCTTTCAGGCAGAAACCGGAAAGCAGCGCGTCAAACCGCTCAAGCCCCCGGGAACCGTAGCTGCAGGCATAATAAAGACTGCCGCCGTTTTCCAAGAATGCATGAAGCAGCTCGAATTCCTCTTTCGAAAGGTCCCGCGTGGGCTCGATCACCAGAAGAACGTTTCCGTTTCCAGGTTCAGGCGTGCTTTGCGAAAGGAGCAGCTCGGACACGATAAAATTCTGCTCCTCCAAAGCAGCCAGAGCGCTGCGCATCTGCTCTGTACCCGCTTCACCGTGCCCCTGAAGAAGATACAGCCGGGTTCCTTCCGTGCCGGTCACCTGGTATATGGCCGTGTTGACCGCCTGCTCCCCCACAAAATCATAACGGGTGAATTCCTGGGTAACAGGGTCCACCTCATATTCAAACAGCCGTGCGCCCGGGATCACCCTGAAGCGTCGATCATCCCCGGAGGCCACAATGACCGAATTGGTGGAAAGCTCCGTTCCCTCTGTGCGGAAACGCGCTGCCGAAGCAGGATTCGCAACGATATCCAGATTTTTCACGGTCACGTTTCCGCCAGCCGCGTAACGGGTAAGCATTTCCGTCACGATCAAACGAAGATCAGACTGTACATTCTCCTGAAACAGGGTATAGATATGAACCGGTTCTTCCAGTCTGGAAAGCATTTTACGGGTATCCTCTGTAATGGAAAAACGTCCGTTCCGGCTCAGATCCAGCTTGAGAGCATATTTGTCCTCCACGCCGGTCATGATCCGGTTAAGTGCAAACACCAGGGCAATCACCGCAAGCGTAAGTGCGATATTGCGGATCGTATGCCCCGCTTTTTCCAATAAACACCGTTTTTTCCTGTCAGGCTCATGCGTTTTTTTCATCATCTTCCCCGCTTCCTCACTGATCGGCATAACGCCGTCTGTCAAGCACGCGCACTGTGAGGAACAGCATCACAAAGCACACAGAGCAAAAATACAGCACGTTGGAGGGGCTGAGCAGTCCAGCTGCAAAATCACTGTTCCGGTCATTGAGACTGAGCCAGCCAAAGAGCCTGCCGAGCCAGAAAAACCAGCTGCCGGAGGAAAGCATCTGCGGCACATTCTCCAGCACCTGCAGCATGATGTTCACCACCAATGTGGCGACCGCCGCGGTAATCTGATTTTCGCAAAGCGAGCTGATCAGAATGCCCACAGAAAGGTACACACAGCCCAGAAGAAAACAACCGATATAGTTTGTGATCACGCTGCCCACCGCCAGCGTGCCAAAGAGCGCAATGATCACGGGATAAACAAGGGTCACCGCAAGCGTGACCGCCAGTGCCGCGGCTGCCGCGAAAAACTTGCCCGCGGCAATTGCCGCTAACGTCACCGGAGCGGTCAGGATCAGTTGATCGGTGCGGCTGCGCTTTTCTTCGGTAAAAAGGCGCATGGTAAGAATGGGCGTGAAAAGGGTGAGAATATACACCACGCGGTTAAAAAAACTGCCCATGTCTGAGGAACCCGGAGAAAGATTATAGCCCCAGAAGAAAAAACCGCTCACCAGCAGAAAAAAAGCCATGAAAACATAGCCGACCGGGGTAAAAAACAAGGCTTTCAGTTCCTTTTTGAAAATTGCTTTCACGCTTTTTCCTCCCTCCCCGTTTCCATCTCTTCGCTGCTGAACAGATCGTCCCTTGTGATCCTGAGGAAACGTTCCTCCAGGCTCTCCTGTTCAGGCGAAAGCAGGAGCAGCGAACACTTCCGTTCACTCAGATACCAGAAGAGACGCTCCGCGCTGTCCTTTTCGGATCCCATCGTGATGCGGAAAAGCCCGTCAGGTTCCTTCTCCGTCCGCATCACCTCCGGGCAGGCTGAGAGAATGCAGAAGGCCGTTTCCTCATCCGCCCCGACCCGCACGCGGAACGAACCTCTGTTTTCTCCGCGCAGGCCTTCCATGGTGTCCTCCAGCACGATGCGTCCCTGATTGAGGATCACCACCCGGGTGCACACCTCCTCGATCTCGCTGAGGATATGGCTGGAAAGGATCACGGTGTGATCCTCCCTCAGATCCCGTACCAATTGTCTGATCCCGATCATCTGCGTTGGATCAAGGCCCACCGTGGGCTCATCCAGAATGATCACATCCGGGTTGCCCGCCAGGGCCTGAGCAATTCCGGTACGCTGCTTATATCCCTTGGAAAGATTGCGGATCAGGCGGGAACGCATGTCGTGAAGGCCGGTCAGCTCCAGCAGATCATTTACATGCTTTGTGCGCATGCTTTTGCGCACATGCCTGAGCTCACAGCAGAAGCGCAGATATTCTTCCACCGTCATATCCATATACAGCGGCGGAATCTCCGGCAGATATCCGACGCGCTGACGACATTCGAAGGGATCCTTCACCACATCGTAATCATCCAGCGTGATGGTTCCCTCCGTGATCGGAATATAGCCGGTGATCATATTCATGGTGGTGGATTTACCCGCGCCATTCCGCCCAAGAAATCCCAGCACGTCCCCCTTCCGGGCGGAAAAACTGATCCCCTTCACCGCGTATTTCGCACCGTATCGTTTTGTAACATTCCGGATCTCGATCATTCGGAATCTGAGTCTCCTTTCCTAAACGCAAAAAGGGCAGCGCTATCCTGCCCTCCTGTTTACGGATGTTGATATGCAGAAAAACTGAACATGGGTTCCCGGTTCGCCAGTGCGATCCATTCTCTGAGAGAGGAAAGCTGCTCCGCGCTTCCCACGCACTGGAAAAACGCTCCGCCTTCACAGCCACACACCCCGCCTCCGGCCACCAGATGCGGCTCGCAGCCTGTGAGAGAATGGATCGCGTCCAATTCTGTAAACACCGTGCCAAAGGACGGCGCCAGCCTTTCCCCCACCGCATCCGGTGAATTACATAACAGACAAAGCCGGGAAATGGGTTCGTATACCCGTTTCTCCACGCCCACCGGAGTAATGAGCTTTGCACGCCTTCCCACCACGGCCCGGTAGATCACGCCCATCGTGCCGGAGGTGGGGTTGCCTGCCAGCACGGCGGCTTCACCGGTTTGCAGATTGACCGCGTTGGCCCCCTTGAAAATCAGGTCTCCCTCCTGCAGGGCATCGCCCACATCATGGATCGTGGCTCCCTTCTGCCACACACCGTGATCAATGACCACATCGCCCTTCACTCTTTTGAGGCTCCCGGGGATCGCTTCCCGCCGGATGATACCCCGGAAAAAGCCGTGGATATCAAAATCCCCTTCCCCGATCTGATGCAGAAGTTCCTCGGCCAAATATGCGTTCGTTGTGCCTGCGACCACCACCACCCGGCGGTTTTTCATCGCATTCAAAACTTCCTCCTGCCTGGAAAGAGCCAGTGCGATCAGCCTTTTTCCGCCAGCCGGGGTAAGAAACACCTGCTTGGATTCCGTCATTCTTCATCACCTCTGATTTTCATCAGCAGCGCCTTTGCCGGCACTGTATCTCCCGGGGCTACCAGCACCTGTTCCGTGATCCCGTCAAAGGGCGCGGTAATCTCGTTTTCCATCTTCATGGCTTCCACCACCGCCATTAGATCACCTTTCCTGACTTTCTGACCCTCTGCGGCATTCACAAGAATCACCCTCCCCGGCAGAGGCGATACAATGTTTCCGTCCTCCTTCATGGGAGGAAGCGGGCGGGGAATATAGGTGTATGCCGGCTGCAGCCCGGAAGAGGAGCCACCCTTCTGCTCCGATCGCTTTTCCGTCATTTTGTCCTCCCTTTACACCGGCATGTTGCCGTGCTTTTTGGGCAATGCTTCTTCATGCTTGTTTTCCAGCGCACTCAGGCACCGGATCAGCACCCTCCTGGTTTCGTTTGGCAGTATCACGATATCCGTGTATTCCCGCGCCGCCTTTTTCCAGGGATTGCAGAATTCCGCTTCATAAAAAGCAGTCAGTTCCTTCTTTTTCTGTTCAGGATCCTCCGCCGCTGCGATCTCCTTGCGGAACACGATGCTTGCCGCTCCCTGTGCCCCCATGACGGCAGATTCGGCGGTAGGCCAGCTCAGCACCACATCCGGCCCCATTCCCTTCTCACACATGCAGGCGGAAGCGCCGCCATACATTTTGCGCAGGGTAAGGGCGATCTTGGGCACGGTGGCATTTCCCACGGCATACACCATTTTGGCCCCGTGGCGCAATATGCCGGCATATTCCTGTTCCGTTCCGGGAAGGCAGCCCGGCACATCGCTCAAAAACACCAGGGAGATCCCGAAGGCATCGCAGAGATTCACGAACGCGGCGCCCTTGTCTGCAGCATCGCGGTCCATACTTCCGGCCTTGCAAAGCGGCTGATTGGCAACAAAGCCCACGCTTTTTCCGTTCAGCCGTCCCAGGGCAGTCACCAGATTCGGGGCAAACTCGGGTCGGATCTCATAATAGAACCCGTCATCCGCAACGCTGCCGATCACCCGGCGCACATCGTAGACCTTTTCATGTTTTTCAGGGATCAGATTGTCCAATTCAGGAACAAACCGCCCGGGATCATCCTCCGTTCGGTAGACCGGCGGTTTTTCAAGACAGTTATCCGGAAGGAAGCTCAGCATCAGCTTCAGTTGTTCAATACAATCCCAGTCATCTGCGGCCACCCGGTGGCACACACCGGAAACCCGGGCATGCATCCTGGCGCCGCCCAGGGTTTCGTCATCCACCGTTTCCCCGGTCACGCTTTTCACCACATTGGGGCCGGTAACAAACATGCGGCTGTTTCCGTCCACACAGATCACAAAATCGGTAAGACAGGGAGAATAGGCTCCGCCGCCTGCGCAGGGACCCATCACCGCGCTGATCTGAGGAATATAACCCGAAGCTTTCACATTGAGACGGAAAATATCCAGATAAAGCTTGGTATCCACGCCTTCCTGGATACGGGCCCCGCCGCTGTCGTTCAGAGCAATCAGCGGCTTTCCTGCCCGGATCGCTTCTTCCATCAGCCTCACGATCTTGATGCCGTGCATTTCTCCCAGGGAGCCGCCCACCACGGTGGCATCCTGAGCATAGGCATACACCGTGCGGCCGTTCACAGTGCCAAAGCCGGTGACCACACCGTCTCCCGGCGCCTTCACCTTATCCATCCCGAAGGCGGAAGCCCTGTGCTCCACAAACAGACCGTACTCCGTAAAGCTGCCTTCGTCAAAAAGAAGCTCCAGCCGCTCCCTTGCGGTCAGTTTTCCCTTAGCATGCTGTTTTTCGATCTTTTCCGGTCCTCCGCCCTGCATGAGCAGGGCACGTTTTTTTACAAGCTCCTCATTCAGGGTGTTCATATTCCCCTCCGTTATTCAAAAGCGCAACGGATCTCCTCATCAGTCATGCCAAGCAGCTCACGCAGAATGCTTTCGGTATCCTCTCCCAAGCCCGGAGAACGGAAGGACGCCTGATAGGGCACAGAATCCATCTTCAGAGGGAACCCCACAGTGCGGAAATGCTGGTTTTCCGTTCTGTCCTCCACATCGATATACATGTTCCGCGCCCGAAGCTGCTCATTATCCGCCACATCATTCACCCGGTTGATCTCGCCAAAGGGAAGCGATTCCTTTTCCATCAATGCTGCCGCTTCACGGGTGGTAAGGGCAGCAAAAATGGGCTGCATCGCCTTTTCCAGTTCATCCTTATGGGCGTAGCGGTCCTTCTGCTCATGGAAAAGAGGATTTTCATACACCTCGGGATGTCCCAAAACCTGCATCAGCGCGGAAAACTGCTTGTTGGTGGGGCAGCATACCATGATGCTGCCGTCTTTGGTGGCAAATTCCTGGAACGGAGCAGAGATCGCATGCCGGTTTCCCTGCGGCACAGGCACAACGCCGTTCATATTGTAGCGGGCGATCTCGTTCACCATTACAGAGGCTGCCATGGAATCGAGCATGGACACATCCACCATCTGGCCTTCTCCGGTCGCATCCCGGTACCTGAGGGCACTCAGAATGCCGATCACAGCGTACAGGCCAGTGGTAATATCGGCAATCGAAGTTCCGGCTTTAACGGGTTTTCCGTTCTTTTCACCGGTCACGCTCATAAAGCCGCTCATCGCCTGCACGGCAATATCCAGCGCGCCCCTTGAGGCATACGGGCCGGTCTGGCCGAAGCCCGAGATCGCAGCATAGATCACATCCGGTTTCACAGCCTTCATTTCCTCATAGGAAAGACCGAATTTTTTCATCGTGCCGGGCTTGTAGTTTTCCACCACCACATCGCTCTTTTTGAGCAGCTGCAGGAAGATCTCCCTTTGACGAATGTTCTTCAGGTTCAGCTCAATGCTTTTTTTACCGCGGTTGCAGCTGATAAATTTGGCGCTGGTGCGTCCGCAGGTGGGCGTCTCGTTGCGGGTGTCATCCCCCACGCCCTGACGCTCGATCTTGATCACCTCCGCGCCAAGATCCGCCAGAGTGAGCGTGCAGAGCGGGCCGGAAACGAACTGTGTCAGGTCCAGCACACGAATTCCTTCAAGTGGTTTCATACTGCGTCATCCTTTCTTCCGATCCATCCGCACAGGCGGTGATCCGTTTTCGTAAGGGCGCTGCGGGCCTCCAGGAAGATCTCCTTCAGCTCCTTATACTGTGCGTTCGCACGTTCATCCGGTTCAGTCACCGTTTTTCCCGTATGGAATCTCAGTACCTCGTCATAATTGAATGCAAGCCCCACCGCTTTTGCGGCGATCACCGCGATCCCCAGTGCACCGGCATGGGAAGACATTTGTGTCGTAATCACATTGAGTCCCGTCACATCAGCGATCACCCGGCGCCAAAGAAGGCTGTCCGCCCCGCCGCCCACGAGAGTGATCCGGTCCGATCGGATCCCGGGGTTCGCCGCAAGAATGATCTGCCTGATCCTGTCAAGCTGCATCGCAACGCCCTCCGGCACCGCCCTGCAAAGCTGATCCTTCTCCGTCGCGGAGCTCAGACCCAGGAAGCTTCCCCTGATATCAGGATCCCAGAAGGGAGCTCTTTCCCCCATCAGGTTTGGCAGGAAAAGCACTCCGCCGGCCCCGGGACCGGCATCAAGCGCCAGCGTATTCATTTCGTCATAACTCAGTCCCAGCACGCGTTTGAGCCAGCTGAAGCTGTAACCGCCGGACTGCATGGTTCCGCTGTCCCTGAAGCCGCCCAGATAGCGGATCTTGGAAACACTCATGCTTGGATCCGGTTCCGCCAGATCAGTCACTGTACACACCCAGCTGGATGTGCCAAGACTGATATAGGTGTCGCCCTTCCTGAAGGCGCCGGAACCCAGCGTGGCGGCGCCGCCGTCACCGGTACCCAGCACTACGTACGTTCCGCACGCAAGGCCGCATTCCTCTGCCGCGTCTTCCTTTACTTCGCCCAGTACCGTTCCGCATGGCAGGATCGGAGGGAGTTTTTCCAGGTCGATCCCCGCGGCAGAAAGGAGCAGCGGGGACCACTTTCCGCTTTCCAGCTCCGCCGCCTGTGTGAACGCGGCATCCTCTTCATCGGTCACACTCTTCCCGGTCAAACGAAAATCGATATAATCCTTGGCACTCAGGAAACAGTCGGCACGCTCATAAAGGGACGGCTCCTCCTCTTTGAAGCGCATCCATTTTGGCAAAGAATAGTTCGGACTTGGCCTCATCCCGGTCAGGCGGTAATATTCCCCTGCTCCTACCTTCTCAACAAGCCTCCGGCTCTGAGCACCGGCCCGGCTGTCCGCCCAGATCGCTGCCTTTTGAAGGGGCTTTCCCTTTTCCAGAGGCAGACATACCATCATCTGCCCGCTCACACACAGTGCCGCGATGTCCTCTTTCTTTATGCCCGTCAGCATTTCCCGGGTGACCTGACAGAAAGCCTGCCACCACGCCTCCGGATCCTGTTCCGCCTTGCCGGAATTGTCCGTATAAAGAGGATAGGAACGGTTGATGGACAAAAGCACCCCCTGATCCATGCTGACCAGCGTGGCCTTCACGCTGGAAGTGCCCAGATCATAAGCGGCAATGATCTTTTTATTCATCGCATCCATCCGCTCAGAACGTGAGCGCCACCTTCGTCGCTTTTTTGCTGTGGGTGAGCTCAAAGCCCTCCCGGAAGTTTTCAACCGGCATCACATGGGATACGAAATCGTCCAGGTCGATCTTTCCGGAGCGCACGAATTCGACCACCTCATCATGCACCGCATACTCTTCCGGGAAGGTCGGCTTCTGAACAAACTGGATGCTCCAGTTATAGGGGGCAGGCTCCCAATCCAGCTCCGCATGGGTTTTGGGAGAAATGCCGTAAACACAGATCTTGCCATTGAAGCTGAGCACCTTAAATCCCGTGTTCATCAGGGCATTGATGCCCACCGCGTCAATAAACAGATCCACTCCGCCGAGGAAAATGCGCTTGACCGCGTCGACCACATCCTCTTTTCCGGGGTTCACAACATGATCCGCCCCGAAATAACGGGCCTTTTCAAGACGCGTGTCATCCATATCGCTGACGATCAGTTCATCCACGCCCATCAGCTTGGCAAACTTCGTCATCGCCTGTCCTACAGGGCCGCAGCCGTTGATCATCACCTTCAGCCCTGCACGCACGCCGAAACGTTTGAGCGCACTGTAAACTTCCTTCAGGGTAATGATCATCATGGCCTTCGCGGGGTCGATATCCGGAGGAACGACCTGCTCCGCCATATGAGACACAGGCACATTCTTTTCTCCGTCCTCCACCCGGGCGAAGTAATCGGTCACCAAAGCACGCTCAGAAAAGCCGCCCCAGCCATGGAAATACTTATCCGTATCCTTCAGTTTGGCACGCAGCACATATTCTCCTACATGGAAATTACGCACCTTCTCCCCCACCGCAATGATCCTGCCGCAGGCTTCATGGCCCAGCACACAGGGATACGTGTCAAAGCCCTTGAAATGACCTTCGATCACCTTGGTATCGGTGCCGTTGCAGATGCCGCAGGAAACCACCTGCACCAGTGCGTCATAGGGACCCATTTCAGGCTCCGGTATATCATATACAAGCTCAAGCTCGCCGATCTTCGGCACAATAAGCCCTTTCATTCCGCTTTACTCCTCTCATTTTCCGCCTTTTCATAATCCCGGTGCGCTGCTTCCATAATCAGGAAGAAGCTTTGTCCGTTAGGTGAAGAACGGGTATAGGGATTTCTGCGGGCACAGTCACGCACGAAGCCGTATTCGTCCACACGGGCATGGAAGGCCGCACGCAGCCGATCCGCCACAGGAAGATACTTTTCACGTTCGATCAGGCCCTTCTGAAGGAACCGGTAAAGCACGCCTGTCAGAATCAGGGCCCCGTTCATCGCCACATGGGTATTGAGGTCATCATAGGTATCCAGAGAAAAACCGTCATCGCCGGTCACCTTCAGCATCCCGTCCGCCACAAGCATCGTGCGCCTTACCAGATCCTGCCGTTCCTTTTCCATGTTTTCCGGCAGAAGGAGCGCCACCCTTTCCATTCCCGCGATCGCAAAACCGTTGCAGATGCTGCGGAAATTGGGCCACACCACTTTCTTTTCGCTGTCATCCCACATCCAGTGCATCAACTGCTTTTCGGGGTCATAAAGCATGTCCCAGAAGCCATCGATCTGATGCAGGGCTTCCCTGTACTCCCCGGCCACTGCCAGGAACGGAGGCAGCATGTAAAGCGAATCCAGCCAGAACTGAGGCGCTCTGGTGATATGATAAATGATGCCCTTCCGGTTTCGGGGAGCCTGGTTAAGGGCATAATCCAGCAGCTTGTCATAGGCAATGCGGAATTGCTCATCTCCGGTGTAGCGCCAGGCTGCAAGCAATGCCTCGCCGGCACAGCAGGGATCGGTCACCAGATCCTTCTCATCCACATTCTGAATGCACACCCGCCCGTCCGGCAGGCTCATCACGATAGCCTGTCGGGCCATCACGACCAGTTCATCCATCGCCCCAAACTCATACAGGGCCTGCATGGCTTCCCCATGTTCCCAGCAGCGGCGCTGGAAAGACAAAAGCGCTTTAATGACCTTATCCGTTTCCGGCATGACTGTTTTCCTCCTCAGCGATACAGCTCCACGCTGAATTTCACACGATTTCCGCAGTAACGGGAAATGCTGTATTCGATGGCCTCCCCCTCATCCGTGTAGGCGATGGTACGCACCAGCGCAATCGCATCATTCGTTGCGATATGCAGCAGCTTCGCCGTCTGAGGCGCGGCATTCCGGGCCTCGATCTCACGGGTGACCCGGGACACATGCAGGCCATAGATCCTTTCCAGGGAGGCATACAGCGTCACCTTGGAAAAATCCTCTTCCAGCAGTTTCCTGAAGCGGTCGTAGGGCAGATAGGTTTCCTGATACAAAATGGGTTCGTCATCTGCGGAACGGATACGCCTGAGTTCGATCAGCCCGGCATCTCCGCTCAGCCCCAGCTTTTCATTGATCTCTTTTCTCGGGCCAACGCACATCATGCTCAGCAGCGTGGTGGAAGGCGTCATGCCCTTTTCCTTCATTTCATCGTTGAAGGTTTTAAGCTGGTTCAAAAATTTCGCATCGATCTTGGGAAGAGAAACATAGGTCCCCTTCCCCTTGCGCCGCTCAAGATATCCCTCCACCACCAATTCATTCAGGGCCTGACGGACGGTCGGACGGCTGATACGCAGATAATCCACCAGATCATTCTCCGGAGGGGTCAGATCTCCCTGCACCAGCACGCCGCGGTTGATCAGGTCCTTAAACTGGGTTTTGAGCTGGAAATAGAGCGGAATGGGAACACTTTTGTCGATAGGCTTAAAATCATTAACAGTGCACGGCATTTTTCTTCACCTCGGTCAGAAAATCTTCAGTTCTGCCATCGTTGCAGGCATCTCATGGGCAGTATTGACCTTTCCGGGTCCAACAGAAAGATCAAAGCAGGAGGCGATCAGCTTTCCCTGCCATATGATCGGCTCACCGGGCTGATCTAATTCGCCGTTGAAGCCGTCACAGTCAGGGCTCTGGGCAAGGCGCTCCAGCTTTCCATCCGGTGTCATTTTCGCAATAGCATTCACCTTGAAATCGGCAATATAGCAATTGTCATTTTCATCAAAGATCATTCCGTCCGTGCTGACCAGCTGTTCCGGGTCACGGGCAAAGGCAATATGCTCCCTGACGCTTCCGTCTTCATTAAACCGGATCCTGCGGATCTCACCGTCACCAAAGTTGCCGACAAACAGCTCGCCCTTGGAATTGAAAGCGATGCCGTCAGCGCCGTAACGGTTGGAAAGGTTTTGAGTAACGAAGGAAACGAGCAGGTGATCATCTTCCAGAGTGTTCTTCACATGGATATCATGCTCATTCAGTCCGAAACGGTATACACCGCTCACCATTCTGCCTTTTTCATCGGGCACACGGGTCATTTTGCTCTCGGTGACATACATATAATCACCCCGGATGCGGATGCCGTTGGGATGTTCCATTTCATCCGCCACCACTGTGCAGGAAAGGATCTCCCCTTCAGGAGAAGCCTTCACCTTGAGAACCCTTCCCTTGAACTGGGAAGCGTCCTTTCTCCAGCCCTGATTGTCGCAGATATACAGGTAACCGAACCGGTCAAACTCGATGCCCATGTTCCGGGCCACTCCGGTCTCAGGATGAACAGGCACATCAAACCACTTGGAAATGTTCTTATCCTTATCGATACGTACAATGCACCCGGACATGGTATCTTCGGCATAGTTGGGGCAGGAAAGGATCAGGTTGCCCTCCCTGTCGATGGCCATGCCGTCCGGGGTGCACACATATTCAGGGGGAAGCAAGGCAAACAATGTTGTATCTTTCATGGCAAATTCTCCTTCAAAACAACATGTGATCATGTCATGACATAAAGATATGATTATTTATAACACAACCTGCCCTGCCTGTCAATTCCGGTGCTGTAATGCCCTGCATCTGTTAATGCTTATGAAAAGCCGCTGTTTTCAGCGCTGATCGGCACGCTCAACGATCGTTTTTGCGGAGCGGTAATTGATGCCGAAACGCTTTACGCCCAGATCCAGCATCCTGTCCACCGTTTCGATATCGCGGATGCCGCCGGCAGCCTTCACCCACACCTTATCTTTGGCTGCTTTCATGATGGTCTCCACATGATGGATCGTGGTGGGGCCTTCCATACCGGAAGCGCTCTTCACGCAGTCGGCTCCGGAAGCGATCACTAGTTCCACCGCATTTTCGATCTCCTCATCCGTCTGCAGCGGGCATTCGATGATCACCTTAAGGGCATGCTCTCTGCCGATCGCGTCCTTCACCGTGCCGATATCCCGTACCACCTCATCATAAAGGCCGGATTTGAACAGACTCAGGTTCATCACCATATCGATTTCCCTGGCGCCCAGATCCACCGCCCATTTGGCAGCCGCGGCTTTGATATGGGTGGGATCCGCACCGGACCAGCGGCAGCAGCCGAAGCCGGGATTGGTATCACTGCCCTTCAGGTTTTCCACCAGATAGGGAAAATAACATGCAGGCGCATTGATCGCAAAAAAATGATACTGCTTGGCTTCAGCGATCATCTGTTCCACCTCCTGCTTTGTCGCAAGGGTGGCCACATCGGTGCTGTCGATCAAGCGCGCCAATTGTTTTCCGTTAAGCTGCATTTTCTTCACCTCAATTATGAATTATTCATTCTCTTCAGTCACGATCAGCGGGCCCGCACCCGGTTCAAGATGCCAGGTACGCGCATCGTTTTCCCAGGTCGCGGCTTCGCACAAAATGAGCACATGCACACTGTCAGCCCCGTAAGGAAACTGACGTCCGTGTACCGTACCGGGATAAAGCTTCACCAAAGTGCCCCTTGGAACGATAAACGCCTCCAGCTTCTCCGGATCGGGCTCCTCACATTTTTTTCCCACATAGATCACCATATCGGCATCCAGAGGAAGGCGGGTCTCGCTGGTACGTGCATGATACTCATACCAGGGAATGCGCATTTCGCAGGCGCAGGCATAGCCCACCGACATTCCCACCTCCGCCAGAGGCTGCCAGGTGATCCTGTCCGGGAAAAAAGCGGATTGTTTTTCTTCCCCCTGAGACAGGAGATCGCAGAATTCGCCGTAGGGGGCAAAGGCTTCCCGGGTCAGTTTTTTTACCTTGATCATACTTTCACCCCTTGACAGAACCGGCAGCGATGCCCTTGATGAAGCTCTTGGAGAACACCACATACAGCACCAGCACCGGCAGCACGGCCCATGTAAGGGCTGCCATGCGCCCGCCTATATCAAACCGGAACTCGGAGATCAGGTTGGATACGAACAGCGGGATCGTGAACATATCGTTGTTGTTGACGATCAGCATAGGCAGCATATAGTTGTTCCAGGACCACATGAAGAGCAATATGGAAATGGTAGACACCGCAGGAACGATGAAGGGCGTGACCAGATTGATCAGGATGCGCATTTCGTTAGCCCCGTCAATGCGTCCGCTCTCGATGATCTCCGTTGGAACAGAGCCCTTCATAAACTGCATCATGAAGAAAGCAGTGAAGGGATGGGCCAGCCAGGTAAACACCAGCGGCCACAGCGAATTGGTAAGGTGAAAAGTACGCATCTCCATGATATAGCCGATGGTGGAGATCTGCCCCGGAAGCATCATCGTGACGATGATGAGGCCCTCCAGGAACTTACGGCCCCGGAAGCGATATTTTGCCACCGCATAGGAGATAAGCACGCTGTTGATCACGCTGCCCAGAATGGAAAAGACCGTGACAAACACGCTGTTGGCATAGCAGCGGAGGAAGTTGCCCTCCAGCAGGGTCTTCGTGTTGGCGAAAAAGCTGCTGCCAAACCAGAAGGGCAGCGTTTTCATCAGCTCCTCCGTAGTGTAAGAGCCCATAACCGGCAGCACGAAAAACGGGAAGAGGCAGAAGAGCGCAAGCAGAAGGATCAGGATCAGGATCAGCATCCGCACAGGGATCTTTGCAAGCTTTTTCATATCAATCCTCCCCCTTTCTGGCCGAGATGGCTTTGGACAGAAGCGAGAAGAACATAATGACGACGAACAGGATGTAGCAAATGGACGCGCCATAACCCAGGCGCATCTTCTTACCGAATGCGTCGTTCACGAATTTCCAGATGATGGTGTACGCCGAATAGCCCGGACCGCCCGTAGCCGAAGTGGTGCCGGCATAGAGCTGCTTGGGGATCTCGTACAATTGCATACCGTTGATGATCGAGGTCATGATCAGGAACACCGTGAGGTTATTGAGCTGAGGCACCGTGATCCGGGTGAAAAGCTGCCATTCATTAGCGCCGTCGATCCGGGCCGCTTCATAGACATCCTGAGAAATGGAGGTCATACCGGCCAGATAGATGACCATGCAATAGCCAAAGTGGCGCCACACCTGCATCAGAACGATGATCACACGGGTCATGGCCGGATCCTGCAGATAATAGATCTTATCATTGATCAGGCCCAGTTTGAGAAGCAGTTCGTTCACATAGCCGTACTGCCAGTCAAACAGGTTGGAAAAGATCGCGCCGATAGCGATAGGGGCAATGATATAAGGAAGGAAGAACACCGTTTCACACAGCCGTTTGGTGCGGCGCAGTGAAAATACATAATTGGCCAGCATCAGGCCCAGCACCGTCTGAAGCGGAACGGATACGAGCATGAACAGGATCGTGTTCCACATGGAGGTCCAGAACAGAGAATCCTTCGTAAGGACGGAAGTATAATTGCTGATGCCAACGAAGGTCTTGGCCTTGATCCCGTTCCAGTCAAAGAAGCTGAGATAAAGGGAATAAAAAGTCGGATAAACCGTGAAGATCACAAAGCAGATCACATAGGGCGCTGCCAGCAGATAAGGCCACGCCTTCGTCATATTCTTCTTTCTGAGGCGAACAGGTCTTTCCATACATATTTCTCCTTACGGGACCCGGACATGCCCCGAGGGACATGTCCGGGCGGGATTGATCAGAACACGTTCGCAGTGGGTTCAAGGAGCCTGACGTTTTCGATCACATAGTTGATCAGGTCCTGAGCAGTAAGGGAAGGATTCAACATCATCTGCAGACGGGCATCCTTCACAACATCGGTCACCGTGGTGGAATACTCGGTGAAGGTTTCGTAGGGAGCCACGTTGGTGCCGATGGAATCATAGATGTAGGAGCAGATATTCTGTCCGTTGTACCAGGAGGAATACAGGAAGTCGCCGTTCAGAGGAGAAGTCTCGTCCTCATAGAAGGTCTTGAAGCTGGGGATCCAGCCGATCTTGGTGTAGATGGAGGAATAGCCCTCGGTGGTTCCCTTGAAATACTTGATGAAGGCCCAGGCCGCTTCCTTGTTCTCGCTGCCTACATAGATACCCTGAGAGGTGCCGCCGTTGAGCCAGCTGGTCTCGGGGCAGTTGCAAAAACGCCACAGACCCTCGGT
The DNA here is from genome assembly GCA_045617125.1 of Clostridia bacterium. Classification (GTDB taxonomy): domain Bacteria; phylum Bacillota; class Clostridia; order Christensenellales; family Aristaeellaceae; genus ZC3RG03. Next base: position 35,766 of record JAZLIA010000056.1, read on the forward strand.
GGTCTTTTCAGAGTCGTTGGAGGCGATGCAGCTGTTAGTGGACCAGGAAGCATGGTTGAAGAAGATCACGGAGCCGTTGGTGTAAGCGGCATTCCAGGAGGTGCTGTTCTTTTCGTTGGAGCCGAAGGGAACACCGGCATCCTGGATCATCTTGGCAGTTTCGAAGGCCTTCAGATAACGGCCGGTCACATCGATGTTGTCACCGTCGATGAATTCGGCAGCCGTCTGTCCGCAGATCATTTCAGTGAGATCCGCCACGGATTCCATCATGTACACGCCGTCGCCCGCAACATCCTTCAGCTTGAGGCCGGTCGCGATGAAGCTGTCCCAATCCTTGATCAGGGCATACACATCTTCAGGCTCGGTCACGCCGAAATACTTTTCGGTGAGGTCCACACGATACACGAAGCCGGAGGGGCAATACTGGTTGTCCAGAGACACCAGACGGCCCTGGGAATCCACCAGACCGGGCAGTACGCAATCGAAGATCTCGCTGCGGTCATAGTTGTAGGGATCCGCTTCCAGGTCTTCCAGAATATCCATGGCAAACAGGGCGCCGCGGTTGGACACTTCGCAGCTGATGATGTCGGGCACATCCAGGTTGGACGCCACGGCAGCCTGCAGCTTGGTGAGGAAATCGTTGTTGTTGACCAGAACGTAATCATACTCCACATTGGGGAACACTTCGGGCACGATGCTCTTTTCGTGCTTCATCACCTTTTCACCCTGACTCCACTCAATGAGCTTACCGGAGGGATTGGCGCCGAATTCTTCCGCGGCAGCGACACTGCACAGCAATATCATGGTTGCGAGCAGGCAGGCAACGAATTTCATACCGTTCTTCATGTTGATTTCTCCTTTTCTTTTTTCGGTGCAAACCACTCTTGACAGTCTGGGACGTCCTGTATTCCGATCCCCCCTCCCGCAGACGGTCCCCCGGCAGCCGGATCTTCCGGTTGCCGTCTGTTAAGTAATGATGTCCTTACATCATTATGTATTTAATTATAAACCTTTTTATTGGGTTGTCAACCCAAACCGGAAACTCATTATATTAAATTTGGTTCAATGCAAAAGTTTGTGGGATTTTGGATTTCTGACGTAAGATCTGCGAGATGCATCCATCACCTTCAGGAAGAAGTATTCATCATCCGGAATCCCGTAGGCTTGGTTTCTGATCACCTTGATCTTATTGTT
>JAZLIA010000057.1:0-23235 GCA_045617125.1 Clostridia bacterium
CACCCGTCCCGGCTGGCAGGAGCAGATCCGTTTGGCCCGGATGGAAAACGTGTATGTGGAAAGCGGGGGCATCACCTGGCTTTTCAACCGGGAATTCTGGCCTTATCCCTCGGCGGTTCGGGCGATCCGCGAGGCGGCGGATATCTGCGGCGTTGAAAAGCTGATGTGGGGCTCCGATTATCCGCGCACGATGACCGCGATCACCTACCGTATGAGCGGAGATTTTGTGCGCGATTCAAAAGAATTGAGCGACGGGGAAAAACAACTTTTCCTGACGGAGAATGCCCGGGCGTTCTACCGGTTTGGTCCTGTGCCGGAACCCGTGCGCATTCACCATATGGCGGAGTGATCTTCTTTTCAGAAGGGGCTCCGCCCTTTTGCGTGGATACATCATATGCAAAATGTAAAATTCTTGAAGTAATCGTGATGTAATAGATGCATTTAGACTTTGAAAACAGGGCAGTATGTGCTATACTGATTACCAGAACCGAAGGAAACGTGTTTTTATCTGATCTGCTGTCCCCCTGATATGTAACCGCAACCGGCTTTGGAGAAAAGGATTTTTTAGCAGCCGGAACGGAATGCGGATAAGACGCCCCGGAGTACGGAGAACGATCTGAGGCCGGAAAAGACAGAACGGAGCGATAATATGAAAAATGCGAAGGGTCTGCTGGATAAACTGAAGAACCTTTTTTGCTATTGTGGCCTTACCCGGGATGAATATCATGCCGTGCGCAAGGAAGCCTATGCTGCGAATTTTTACGTGTGGAAATATCTGGATCTTATGCTTGCCGTATCCTTCCTGGCCATTTTTTTCACCATGATCGGCCACCGCGACCGGGATACGGCCCAGATCCTGCTGCTGTCGATCGTCGGTTACAGCGCCATATCCGCCGCATTGTTTCACTTTGTGCTGAAAAAGGAATCGCTGGCTGCGCAGTTCATGATCTACGGCTCCATGGTGCTTTTGATGCTGTATGGTTTGTATGCGGGTCTGGCTTATCCCTCCATGATGTCGGTCACCTTTATTGTGATGCTCGTTCTGCTTCCCATGTTTTTTATCGGAAGGCCCTGCTGGATGGCGACGTTTCTGGTCGTGTCGGTGCTGGTTAACGCACTGCTGATAAATGGAAAAAAGGATCCCGACGTGTATCGGCTGGATGTGATCAACTCGATCGCTTACGGCACCTTCGGCGTGATGATCAGCGCCTTTTACTGCTTTATCCGTATGCGTCAGTTTATACTGCAGCACCATGAAAATGAGCATCTTGAAGAGCACAGGAGGACAGCGGAGGAAACCAGCCGTCTTAACGAGACCCTGAGAAAGACCTGCGAAGGTCTGATCGAGGTAATGGGCGATGTGGTGGAAAGCCGTGACCCCGACAGCGGAGAGCATATCAAACGGGTGAAGGGTTACACCTACCTGCTGGCGAATGAGATGATGCGCCGCTATCCGTCCTACGGGCTGGATCCCTACATGGTGGATCTGATCACTGCGGCTTCCGCGCTTCATGATGTGGGAAAGATCACCATTCCGGATGCGATCCTCAACAAGCCGGGGAAGCTGACGAAGGAAGAATTTGAAGTGATGAAATCGCACTGCGAATCCGGCTGCCATGTGCTTGAAAAAATGCGCGACCGGTGGAGCACCGATTATCTGGAAACGGGATTGGAGATCTGCCGTCATCATCATGAAAAATGGGATGGACGGGGCTATCCGGACGGATTGAAGGGCAATGATATCCCCATTGCGGCCCAGATCGTATCGGTGACCGATGTGTTTGACGCCCTTACCACCAAGCGGGTATACAAAGATGCGTTTACGCCTGAAAAAGCGTTTGAAATGATCAGGAACGGCGAATGCGGCACCTTTTCTCCTGCCCTGCTGGAATGTTTGGAGGCATGCCGGGAAGGGTTTATCATGCATTACCGGGATCCTTCGGCGATCCGTCTTCCGGAACGTCCCTTTGAACTGATCTCCCGCACCAAGCCGGAAGACAGCTTCGTTCTGGGCTTTCATGATGAGGATAAGACCCTCCGTGAGCGTGTGCGCATGAGCGAAGAGCTGAGCGTGCTGGAAAGCCTGTCGGAGGAACTGCTCTATGTGTGCTATGTGGATATTCCCCGCAACGAGGTGGTGCGCATCCGTGCGGACAAGCGGGTCTCCTGCATGCTGGACAGCTACGGGGACACGCTCCGTTCCTATGAGCGGTTTGACAGGCTGCTCAATTCTGTGATCGTGAAGGAGGATTATGCCCGTTTCCGGGAGGAGACCGAGCGTGTTCATGCTACGGAACGGCTGAAGCGGGAGGGGAGCATCTATACCGATTTCCGCATCCGCCTGCAGGACGGCATCCATTTTTGCCGGCTCAAGATGTCGCAGGATAAATCGAATGAGAACGCGGTGGTGGTGGGCATCTCCATACGCGACCGGGAGCATCGCCGGGAAGAAGAATATGAAAAGATGCGTCAGGAGCTGGCTTTGGCCCGTCAGGAAATGGAAAACCGGGAAAAGCTGGCTGATCGTCTTGCGGTGATCGACTGCATCAGCAGCAACTATGATTACGTTTGCTCGCTGAATGCAAAAACGATGGAAGTGGTGGTCTATCGCGCGGAAGACTGGATACGTGATATGTTCAAAAACCTGGAGGATATCGTGGTGTCGCCCGAGGTGCGCTCTGCTACGCTGAAGGGCATCATTCTGCCGGAGGATTTTGACCGTTTCAACGAACAATCCCGTCACAGCGCCGTGATGGAAGGCTTGAAAAAGAACGGGGTTTACAATGTGAACTACAGGGCTTACAAATATGGCAGGCTGGTCAATTACCAGACGAGATATACTCTTGACCCCAATAACCCCACGCGCATCGTGATCGGCCTGTGCTGTACCGACAACCTTGCGGGATAATGAAAACAGGAGGCTGCGTAAGAAAAAGAATATTCTGTGGCTGCTCGTGATCACCCTGGCCTTCAGTGCATTTTTGCCTGCCGGTGCGGAACGGCTGGGAGAAAAGGAATATCCCGAGCTTTATGGAGCAGCTAGCCCGGTTGACCTATAATGAATTGCGCATGGTGCCGGACCGGTTATACGGCTTGAAGGAAGAGCATCATGTTGATTCCTTTGACCGATTGTTTTTTGAGACCGGCATTGTGGACCGGCTGCTGAATACCGATCCTGAAAAAAACCTATGAAGACCTGTCAGAGCTTACGATGGGCTTTTTCCGGGATGGACACAGCGCCGTGACGGTTTCGAGCTTCCTGACGGATGGGCATGAAAACTCGGCGGAAACGATGAACTACGTTATGATGTCGGATATGAAGAGCATCCTGAACATGATCACCTGGCAAAATGCCCGAGGTCAGTTCTATCCGGATGGAGTGCCGGGCTATGATGAGGTGGAGGATACCGCTTATATCACCTTTGATTCGTTCATGAGGGATCCGGAGCGTATGTACCGGGAGGGAGAAGTGACCAATAATCCTCTGGACACGCTGGAGTTGATCCTGTATGCCAACGAGCAGATCCACCGGGAGGGTTCTCCTGTGCGAAATGTGGTGCTGGACCTGACCATGAACGGCGGCATGGCGGATACTGCGCTTTATACGGTTTGTTGGCTGCTTGGCAGTACGCCGATCACGCTTCTGGATACCGCGGACGGAACGGAAAGCACCCTGATCTATGATTTTGATGCCAACCGTAATGGGAACTTCATGGATGCGGAGGACAGCGTTGATCCGATGACCAACCGGGTGTATTGCCTTATTTCGCCCATCAGCTTTTCCTGCGGCAATCTCGTGCCTTCCGTGCTGAAGGACAGCGGCAGGGCCACCCTGATCGGGCAGACCTCCGGCGGAGGAGCCTGCGCGGTGCTGCCGCTCATCACGGCGGACGGCGCTCTGATCGCGATCTCCGGTCACTCCAGGATCTCCTATGTGAAAAATGGAATTTTCTACAGTGTGGATGAGGGGGATCACCCCGGATGTGTTTGCGAATGATCCCGCACACCTTTATGACCGGCAGTATCTGACGCAGCTGATCCGCCAGCTGCCGTGACAAAGCGGATATCAATTTTTCAGGCAGCCGATGGGAACGACATACACATTGTCCGGGTGAAGATAAGCATGAATTTGCTCTCTGTAGTTTTTCATTAAGGCACCTCCTCCCGGGTTGCATGAAGCATACGCTGAAAAGATCCTTTGTTAATGAAAAGCCGACGATTGGCGAACTTTTATGCCGATGGTTGGCCTTTTTTCATATCGGCGGCTGAACCATTCTGAATCCGGATCATTTTATGCTTTGGCGTGATCTCGCTTTTTCTGCATATTGTAGATTTTATGCTCTTTTTTCCTGCCCTTTTCGAAACCGATCGTGTGTGATTGAAAGAAACTTGCTTCTGTGCTATAATCCATTCTGAGATCATATACGAGGTTGCAGGTATGAAGATCGGGATCATTTCACTGGGGTGTGCCAAAAATCAGGTGGATACGGAGCAGATGCTGTCGCTTTTCAAAAAGGAGGGCTGGGAGATCACCAACCGATCCGAGGAAGCGGAGGTGCTGGTGGTCAACACCTGCGGATTTATTTCCTCCGCCAAGGAAGAAAGCATCGATGCCATCCTGGAAATGGCGGAATATAAAAAAACCGGGTGCTGCCGGGTGCTGTGCGTGACTGGGTGTCTGGCTCAGCGCTATCGGGAGGAATTGCTTGAGGAGATCCCGGAGATCGATTGTCTCCTGGGAGTCTACAGCTATGGAAGCATCGTGGACGCGATCAAAAGAGCCATTCAGGGAGAACGTGTCAACGAAAAAAGAGAGGACCGGGGCTTTCTTGAATGCGGCCGGGTGCTTACCACCCCATTTTATTCGGCCTATGTGCGTATTGGCGAAGGCTGCAACAACCGCTGTGCCTATTGCGCCATCCCGCTCATCCGCGGGGATCATCGAAGCCGTCCCAGGGAAAACATCCTGAAGGAGATGCGTATGCTGGCAGCCGGCGGAGCACGGGAGCAGATCCTGATCTCACAGGATACCTCCGTGTGGGGACGGGAGATGGGGGACGAACTGGGCCGTCTCATGGAGGAAGCCTGCTCTATCGACGGGTTGGATTGGCTTCGGGTGCTGTATATGTATCCCGACGAGATCGACCTTAATCTGCTTGAGCGGATGGCGAAACAGAAAAAGATCTGTCGGTATCTGGACCTTCCGCTGCAGCATGTGTCCGAGACCCTGCTGAAAAGCATGAACCGCCGCGGCAGCATGGAAAGCACACGCAGGCTGCTGCATGCCGCGCGGGAGCTGGGCTTTACCCTGCGCACTACCTTTATTGTGGGCTTCCCCGGCGAAACGGAAGCGGATTTTGAACAACTGATGGATTTTACCTCCGAGATCGGCTTTGACCGGATGGGTGCGTTCACCTTCAGCCCGGAGGAGGATACCAAGGCGTTTAACCTGCCCGGGCAGGTGCCGGAGGAAGTGAAGCAGGAGCGGCTGGACCGACTTATGACATTGCAGGCCGGCATCAGCCTTTCAAGAAACCGGGCCCGTGTGGGAACAGAAGAAAAGGTGCTGGTGTGCGAGGGTCTTACGGGGCGCAGCGAAGCGGAAGCGCCGGATGCCGACGGACTTATCCGCCTTGTGAGCAGGGATACTCTGGAGCCGGGCACTTTTGTGACAGCCCGTATCACGCAGGCTGATACCTATGACCTGACGGCAGAGGTGCTGTAATGGAGGGAAAAAAGGATCGTGAAACATCTTAACTGGCCCAACCGGCTCACCCTTCTGAGGATCCTGATGATCCCGCTGGTGATCGCGCTGCTTGTGCTTGAAAAAAACATAGCCGCGGGGATCGTATTTGCTCTGGCGGCGGCGACCGATTTTCTGGACGGTTTTCTGGCAAGAAAATATCATCTGGTGACGGACTTTGGAAAGTTTCTGGATCCTGTGGCCGATAAGCTGCTTGTGCTTACGGCGATGATTCTGATCTGTTCCCGGGAAAACACGCTGCTGCCCGCCTGGGGCGTGTGTGTTGTGGCGGCTCGGGAGCTGACGATCGACGGGCTCAGGATGGTGGCTGCGGAAAAGGGCATCGTGATCGCAGCCGGCATTTACGGAAAGATCAAAACAGTGCTGCAGCTGCTGTGCGTGCTATGTCTGCTGTTTGGTTTACCGAAAGCGCTGTGTATCGGTTTGATCGCGGCGATGCTCATCATGACGGTGGTGAGCGGTGCCGATTATCTGATAAAAGGGAAAAATGTGTTCCTGCCGGAGCGGGAAAAGCAAGCGTGAGAAGAAAATTTCCGAATAAGGAGTGAAAGAAAATGGCTAAAGCGAAGGAGACCCGGGAAACACCCAGTCAGGATATGGATAAGCAGGAGCGTCAGCGTGCCTTGGAGAGCGCCCTGAGCAGCCTGGAAAAGCAGTTCGGAAAAGGGACTGTGATGAAGCTGGGGCAGAAAACCACCATGCAGGTGGATGCTGTGCCTACCGGCTGTTTGGACCTGGATATGGCGCTGGGCGTAGGCGGCATTCCCCGCGGACGCATTGTGGAGATTTACGGCCCTGAATCCTCCGGTAAAACCACTGTGGCATTGCACGTGGTGGCTGAAGTGCAGAAAAAGGGCGGAACTGCCGCGTTTATCGATGCGGAACATGCGCTGGATCCCCTGTACGCAAAAAACCTGGGCGTCAATATTGACGAGCTTTATGTGAGCCAGCCGGATACCGGTGAAGACGCGCTGGAGATCGCTGAAGCGCTTGTGCGCAGCGGAGCGGTGGATATCGTGGTGATCGACTCGGTGGCTGCGCTGGTGCCCCGTGCCGAGATTGACGGCGAAATGGGAGACAGCTTTGTGGGTCTTCAGGCCCGTCTGATGAGCCAGGCCCTGCGTAAGCTGGCCGGTGTGGTGAGCAAGACCGGGGCGATCGCGATCTTTATCAACCAGCTGCGCGAAAAAGTGGGTGTGTTCTACGGCAATCCCGAAACCACTCCCGGCGGCCGCGCCCTTAAGTTTTATGCTTCCGTGCGTCTGGAAGTGCGCCGCGGCGAGCAGATCAAGGCGGGCAGTGAGGCCATTGGCAGCCGCACCAAGGTGAAGGTTGTGAAAAACAAGGTGGCTCCTCCCTTCAAGAGCTGCGAGTTTGACCTGATCTTCGGCCAGGGCATTTCCCGCGAGGCTTCCATTCTGGATATGGCTGTGGCACGGGATATAATCCATAAGAGCGGCGCCTGGTTCTCCTATGAGGATCAGCGTATCGGTCAGGGCCGGGAAAACACCAAGGAATTCCTGAAGAACAATCCAGAGGTGAGGGACGAGATCGAAGAAAAGATCCGTGCGACATTCAAAACGGGTGAAGCGATTGCTGCCGGGGAAACGGATGAACAGGAAGACGAAGAATTCAGTGAAGAATAATATTGAACTGAAAAATGGAGATCTCCTGCTGCAGGAAGGACACTGCCATGAAAACGGCCACTGCGGACTGTGCCGGGTGGAGCTGGATCATGTGAGTGTGATGAGGGAAGGAGAAATACTTCTTCGGGATGTGAACCTGCATATCCACTGCGGTCAGCTGACCGCTCTTGTGGGGCCCAATGGCGCCGGAAAGACCACGCTGATCCGGGCGCTGCTGGGCCAGCTTCCCTATACCGGTACGATCCGGCATATGGATGAAATGGAGCGGGAATTTTCGGGGGTGCGCATCGGATATGTGCCGCAGCAGCTTAACTTTGACAAGGAAATGCCTGTGACGGTGTGCGACCTGATGGCTGCGTCCCTCACAAAGCGGCCTGTGTGGCTGGGCGTGTCCCGGCGCACCCGGGAAAAGGTGCTGGAAGTGCTGAAAAACGCGGATGCGGAGCGGCTGCTTGATCGGAAGCTGGGGGCCCTCAGCGGAGGCGAACTGCAGCGGGTGTTGTTGGCAATGGCACTGGAACCGCTGCCGGACCTGCTTATTTTGGATGAACCGGTCAGCGGAGTGGATCAGAACGGTCTCAGTCTGTTCCTGCAGCTGGTGTGCGACTTGAAAAGAAGGCATCACATGGCGATTTTGCTGGTGTCTCACGACTGGGACCTGGTGCGACGCTATGCTGATAATGTGGCCCTGCTTGAGAAGAGTATTCTGTGTGACGGGGAACCGGAAAACGTGTTTTCCTCCGCGGCCTTCCGCAAGGCCTTCCCGCCATATACGACGGAGGAGTAACTGTCCCGTATGGAAATGTTTGAATTTTCCTTCATGCGCTATGCGCTGTATGCACTTTTGCTTTTGACGCCGCTTTTGTCTCTTCTCGGCACCATGGCGGTCAACCGGAGAATGGCGTTCTTTTCAGATGCCCTCGGGCATTCGGCTTTGGCCGGAGTGGGCCTTGGCATGCTTTTGGGCATCGGGAGCGAACTGGTCAGCATGATTTTGTTCGGGGTGCTCTGGGCACTGTGCATCAGCCGCATCAATCATTCCGGAAGGTCATCGGCTGACACCACCATCAGCGTTTTCTCTTCCACCGGCATCGCGTTGGGCCTGCTCATCCTGTCGCGTGGAGGCAGCTTCAGCCGCTATTCCTCTTTGCTTGCGGGGGATATTCTGAAAATTGCGCCTTCCGACCTATGGGGTCTCGCTGCTGCGCTGGTGATCGGCACGGTGCTGTGGTTTTTGATGTATAATTCCCTGCTGCTCACCGCGGTCAATTCTGCCCTGGCTGACAGCCGGGGCATCCGTACCCGCCTGATGGAATATGCTTTTGTTGCTCTGGTGGCGGTGGACGTGATGCTGGCGATCCGCTGGGTGGGGGTGCTTTTGATCAATGCGCTGCTGATCCTGCCCGCGGCTGCGGCGCGGAATATCAGCCGCACTGCCCTTCAGCATGCGTTGTTTTCAGTTCTGATCGGGCTGTTTTCCGGGGTGGCCGGCCTGATCACTGCCTATTACATGGATTCCGGAGTGGGGGCGGCCGTGGTGCTGTGGGCGGCTCTCATTTATGCGGTCACCCTTCTGATCGGCAGGATCAGAAAGTAAAAAAGGAAAGCGGCCCGTGCCGCTTTTTACGTATGCAGAAATGGTTTGCCTGCAGAAGATCCGGAAAGGAGGAAGCGATGATCCGATTGGAAAAACGAGGCGGAAAGGCCGCTTTGCCCGGATACCCCCCATTTTTTGCCGAATTGCTGGCAGCGAGGGGGATTACAGGAGAAGAGGAAGCCCGCGCTTTTCTTCAGCCGGAAAAACAACCTTTGTGCGATCCCATCACCCTGCCCGGCATGCACAGAACGGCGGAGCTTCTGCTTTCCGCCCGGGATGGAAAGACCCGCACGGTGATCTACGGCGATTATGACTGTGACGGCGTGTGTGCCTCGGCGATCATGCTGCATACCCTGCGGGCGCTTTCGATCCCTGCGGAGGTGATGCTGCCCGACCGGCACGGAGACGGCTATGGCCTGAACCGGAACGCCGTGGAACAGATTGCCTCCCGTGCCGGTTTGCTGATCACTGTGGATAACGGCATCACTGCGGTGGAAGAAGTGCGTTATGCCCGGGAGCTGGGGCTTCAGGTGATCGTGACTGACCATCACCGCTGCCATGAGGAACTGCCCCCAGCGGATGCCATCGTATGTCCCACTTTGGGAGAGTATCCCTGTCCGTATCTGTGCGGGGCTGGGGTGGCTTTCCAGGTGAGCCGTGCGATGCTGGGCGACCGGGCGCTGCTTTTGCTGGACCTGTGCGCATTGGCTACGGTGGCCGATATGGTGCCTTTGCTTGGTGAAAACCGTACTCTGGCGGCGCTTGGACTGAAGGCGATCGCCAACACCTGCCGTCCGGGCCTGAGGGCACTGATCCATGTGTGTGAGCTGAAGGAGAAGATCACTGCCCGGGACGTGGGTTTTTCTCTTTCTCCCAGGCTCAATGCCTGCGGACGGATGGAGAATGCGAAGCTGGCGCTGGAGCTTCTGATGGCGGAGGACGAGGATACCGCAGCCGCCCTGGCGGTGAAGACCCAGGCACTCAATGACCGCCGCAGGGAGGAGGAGGCCCGCATCCTTGCTTCAGCCCGGGAAAAATTGAAGGAACTGGATCTTGTGTCTCTCCGGGCGATCGTGCTGTGGGATGAAAGCTGGGATATCGGGGTGTGCGGGCTGGCCGCCGGAAGGCTGGCTGATGAGACCGGTTATCCCACCGTGATCCTGTCCAGGCAGGGAAAGATACTTACCGGCTCCGCCCGTTCCGCAGGAGGGGTGGATATCCATGCCGCGCTCACGGAGTGCGCTTCTTTGCTCACTCGTTTCGGAGGGCATAAACAGGCGGCCGGGATGACTTTACCCGTTTGGAACGCGGAGGCATTCCGCCAGGCCCTCAGTGACGCGGTTTTCCGTCAGGTGGGGGGCAGAGCAGTGATGCCTGTGAAGGAGTTTGACGCCGAGATCCTTTTGAGCGAGATCACGCTGGAAAATATTGCGCTCCTTGATCGTTTGGAGCCCTTCGGCATGGATAATCCCGAGCCCCTTTTTCTGATCAGGGAAGTCCGGGTGCAGCAGCTTTCCCGTGTGGGAGCCGACCGGAGACATTTGAGAGGGACCTTTGCGCAGGAAAAAACGGAACGCACCGGCATCGGGTTTTCTCTGGGCGAAAGGGCGGATGAACTGACAGACATGGTGGATCTGCTGGCGGTGCCCTGTGCAAACACCTTTAACGGCCGCACTGCTCCGGAGATCCAGATAAAGGCAATCATGAATTCCGCTTCCTCCTGCCCTGCAGATCCTGTACGCGAGGCGGAGGCGATGCTTGCGGATCTGGAAAAGTATGCGGATGCGGGAAAAACGTTTTCCCCTGAAAAGCCGGATGGTGTTTTGCCGGTAGGCTTCAGAGAGCTGCCGCAGGGGGCAGCCGTTTTGTGCCGCACGGCTGAAGGCGCAGCGAAAGCACAGACGCTTTTTTCGGATTTTGAGCGGCTCAATTTCTGTGCGCTGGATTCACGGGCTTATAATGCGGTGATCTATGCCTGCGATATGGAGCATCTTTCTCCGGCTTACCGGAAGGTGTTGCTTTTTGAGGGGGAACTGTTTCCGGGCCAGGCTGCCATGCTCCGCACGGCGGCAGAAAAGGTGTATTCTTTTTCCGGGAAGGATTCTTCTTACGAAACCGAGCGGCTTCGCATCTCGAAGGAGGAAATGCGAAGAGTGTACCGGGCTTCCTCGCACGGAGAAATGACTTTGAATGCGGTGGCTGCGGCGGCGGAGCTTGATATAGTCAGAACGCTGTGCTGCCTTTGGGTGCTGCGGCGGATGGATCTGATTTCGTTCAGCCTGAGGCCTTTTGAGATCCGGATGAAACCGGTTGTTAAGCGTGACCCGGAAAGCGACCGGCTCTATTGCCTGCTTTGCCGGGGATAAGGTGATCGCCGTGCTTTTTTCTATGCGCGGCAGGAGCGGAGGGAAGTATGTCATACACGGCTTATGCCTGCCTGGATTTGGACCAGATCTGTGAAAGGATAAGCAAACGGTATTCCGGGGAGGATGTGGAAGCGATCCGGAAAGCATACCGTTTCGCTGACGAGGCGCATGCCGGTCAGAAGCGCAAAAGCGGCGAAGATTATATCGTTCACCCGCTGTATGTGGCCAGCATCCTTACTGAGATTATGATCGACCCGCCCACCATTGAGGCGGCGTTTCTGCATGACACGGTGGAGGATTGCGAGGGGATCACATTGGATGTGATCTCTGAACGCTTTGGCAGCGAGGTGGCCCAGCTGGTGGACGGCGTGACCAAACTGACCAAGCTGGATTTTTCCGACCGGGAGGAAAGACAGGCGGAATCCCTGCGCAAAATGATCCTGGCCATGAGCAAGGATATCCGGGTGGTTCTGATCAAGCTGGCTGACCGTCTTCACAACATGCGCACCCTGAACTTTCAGGCGCCCGACCGTCAGGTCGCGATCGCTCGGGAAACGCTGGATATTTATGCCCCTTTGGCTCACCGGCTGGGCGTTTACACCATCAAGCAGGAGCTGGAGGATCTGGCTCTCCGTTATATCGACCCTGCGGGCTATCAGGAAGTGGCTCGCAAGGTGGGGATGAAAAGGCAGGAAAGAGAAGAAAATATCCGCATCGTGATCGAAGATCTGAAGCTGAAGCTGGATGAGGCCGGGCTGAAATATGATATTCAGGGCCGGCCCAAGCATCTGTATTCCATTTATCGCAAAATGATCCTGCAGGGAAAGCCCTTTGAGCAGATCTACGATCTGATCGCCATCCGCGTGATCGTGGATACGATCCCGGAATGCTACACGGTGCTGGGTATCGCACACACGCTGTGGAATCAGGTTCCGGGCCGTTTCAAGGATTATATTTCCGTGCCCAAGGCCAATATGTACCGTTCGCTGCATACCACTGTGATCGGCGGCCGCCGCATTCCCTTCCCCTTTGAGATCCAGATCCGTACTCACGAAATGCACAGGGTGGCAGAGTTTGGTATCGCGGCGCATTGGCGCTACAAGGAAGGCAATCAGGGCGGGGATAATCTGGATCAGAAGCTCTACTGGCTGCGGCAGATCCTGGATTGGCAAAGCGAGACCCGGGACAGCCATGAGTTTATCAGCGGTTTGAAGACCGACCTGTTCAGCGAGGAAGTATTCATTTTTACGCCCAAGGGCGATATCGTTTCCATGCAGCGCGGTGCGACGCCGCTGGATTTTGCCTACCGTATCCACACCGCAGTGGGACACAGCTGCACCGGGGCCCGGGTCAACGGAAAAATGGTCCCGCTCGATACGGAGCTCAACACCGGTGACCGGGTTGAGATCCTTACGAACGGAAGCAAGGGGCCCAGCATGGATTGGCTCAAGGTGGTCAAGACGCCTCAGGCCAAGGCCAAGATACGCCAGTATTTCAAGAAGGAGCTGCGAGGCGAGAACGTACAGCGCGGCCGGGAAATGCTGGAGCATGAGGCCCGCCGTCAGGGTGTGAAGCTGAGCGATCTGATGCAGCTGGAATATTATGAACCGCTGCTCAAAAAATATATGTTCCAGGATCTGGATGATATTTTCGGCGCTGTAGGCTTTGGGGCTGCAGCTTCAGGCTATGTGATCAGCCGCCTCATTGAGGAAAAACAGCGCAGGGAAGCGCCGTCTCAGCCGGTGATCCCCGAAAAGCTCCCGGCGGCGGTGAAGGAGAGCGGTAAACCAAGCAACGGTATTTATGTGCATGGGCAGGCTGGCATGCTGGTGCGTTTTGCGCATTGCTGCAAGCCGGTGCCCGGGGATGACATTGTGGGTTATATTACCCGCGGCAGGGGGGTCACCGTTCATAAGGCGGATTGTGTGAATGCCCTGCATACCGAACCGGAGCGGTCGATCCCTGTTTCCTGGGCGGAAGAGGATGCCGGTGAATTCAATGCTTCCATCAACGTGGTGTGCTATGACAGGCAGGGCCTGCTGGGTGACCTTACGGTTTGCATCGGCGATATGGGCCTGCAGATCACCGCGATCAGCGGAAGGATCAACCGGAACAAGACCTGCACGGTGAGGGTGAGCCTGAAAGTGAAGAGCAAAACGCAGCTGGATTGGCTGCTCAACCGTTTGCAGAAGCGTTCCGATGTGGTGGAGGCTTTCCGCAGCAATGGCTGAGCCTGAAAATGCGCCTCAGGGCTTCATCATTGAGGAAAAGAGGAAAAAAGGATGCGTGCTGTGATCCAGAGGGTGACGGAGGCTTCCGTTACCGTGGGAGGGAAACCGGTTTCTCAGATCGGAACCGGTCTTTTGGTGTTGCTTGGGGTGGAAATCGGAGATACCGAAAAGGATGCTGCGTATCTGGCGGGGAAGACCGGGAAGCTTCGGGTGTTTGAGGACTCCGATGGGAAGATGAACCTGTCGGTGTGCGACGTGAAGGGGGAAATTCTGGCAGTGAGCCAGTTTACCCTGCTGGGGGATACCCGGGGGCAGAACCGGCCTTCCTTCGTGAAGGCGGAAAAGCCTGAGGAAGCTGACCGGCTTTATCGGTATTACTGCGAAAAGCTGGAGGAAAGCGGGATCCCGGTGAAGCGGGGTATTTTCCGGGCGGATATGAAGGTAAGGCTGCTCAATGACGGCCCGGTCACCATTTTGCTGGATTCCAGAAAGATCTTCTGACAGGGAGGCGGGAAAAAATATGATCATCCGTACGGTGCCGGTGGGCGAATTGAAGGTCAACTGCTGCCTGATCAGCCGGGATGAAGTGTCTCCCCTTCTTTTGGTGGATCCCGGTGCGGAGCCGGAGAGGCTTCATAAGGAAATAAACGGGCGGCCTGTGGCTGCCATTTTGCTGACCCACGGTCATTTTGACCATATCGGTGCGCTGGATGCCTTTCCCGATGTGCCGGTATACATGCATCCCCTGGATGCGGAAATGCTTTCCGATCCCGAAAAGAACGGAAGCCGCGGCATGGCCGGCTGTGAGGTGAAAGTGTGCAGAAAGATCCTGCCGGTGGAGGAGGGGATGACATTTTCCCCTGCCGGCATCGACATGACCGTATGGCACACGCCGGGTCACAGTCCCGGAAGCGTGTGTTATGTGACTAAGGAATGTATATTTACAGGAGACACCCTTTTTCACCGGGGCTATGGCCGCACGGATCTGCTTGGCGGAAGCTTCCGGGATCTGCGCATGTCACTGAGGAGGATTCTGTTTTCCGGGCTCGAGCTGCCCTTTATTCCCGGCCATGGGGAGGGCGCTCTTCTGAGTGATGAAAGATGAGCTGTATAAATGAAAGGATCTGATGTCCTATGAAGCTGAGTTTGCTGTTTCCGGAATGCGCGGTCCAATTTGCTCCCGATGCCGCGGATATCGTGCGTGTGTTTTACGGCGCGCTGGAAATGCTCATCGGAGAACCGGGCGGGGATCTTATTGTTTCGGAAACGGAGGAGGTGTCGGGCGGTATACGCACGGCCCGCGTGTGCTTTGGTAAATACCGGGCGGAGAAAAAAGCTCCGGTGATGGAAAAGGATCCTTTGGAGGATAAGCGTCTGCATAAAAGGCAGATCAAGCTGGCCCTTTATGAATGCCTGAAGGCGGCTACCGGACGTATGCCGCCATGGGGAAGCCTTACCGGGATCCGTCCCACCCGGCTGTTTTATGCTGCCCTGGAACGGGGGCTTGACATGGACGCGGCGGAAATGGAGCTGCGTACGCTTTTTGACGTGACGGAGGAAAAGGCCGGACTGATCCGGAACATTGCGGAGGTGCAGAGCGGGCTTACCCTTCCGCAGCCCGATCAGGTGGATCTGTATGTGGGCATCCCCTTCTGCCGTACCCGCTGTGCCTATTGCAGCTTTTTAAGCGGCGAGGTGGGAAACGGAAAACAGCTCCTGCCCTATACTGAGGCACTGGAAAAGGAAATAAAGGGAGTGATCCGTCTGGTGAGGGAAAGGGGATTGCGGCCCCGGGCCTTCTATATGGGTGGAGGCACGCCTACCGCGCTGCCTGCGGAAATGCTCAAAAGGGTACTTCATGCCGCATCCCCGCTCATCAGACAGTGCCGGGAGGTGACGGTGGAGGCTGGACGGCCGGACACCATCGACCGGGAAAAGCTGATGATCATCCGGGCTGCCGGTGCGGAACGCATCTCGATCAATCCCCAGACGATGCATGATGAAACGCTCCGTTTGATTGGCCGGGCGCATACCCGTGCCCAGTGCGAGGAAGCCTACGCCCTGGCCCGGGAGATGGGTTTTGATCATATCAATATGGACTTGATCGCCGGTCTTCCCGGCGAGGATGAAGAAATGTTTGCCCGCACTCTGAAATGGAGCCGGTCGCTCCTGCCGGAGAGCCTTACGGTGCACACCCTGTCCATCAAGCGTTCATCGCTGATGCATCTGTGGGAAACAAAGCTGCCGGATGGGGATATGACTGCCCGAATGGTGCGTCTCGGGGCGGAGGAAGCCGCTTCCCGGGGCATGCAGCCCTATTATCTTTACAGGCAAAAATACATGGCGGGCAACCTGGAAAATGTGGGCTATGCCCTGCCGGGTCATGCCTGTATCTATAATGTGGATATGATGGAGGAGACCGGCAACATCCTTGCGATGGGAGCAGGCGGCATCAGCAAACGTCTTTATCCCCCGAAGGGTAAGATCGTACGTGCTCCCAACGTGAGCGATGTGGGACATTATATCGAACGGGTAGAGGAAATGGTGCAGCGAAAAACAGAATTGTGGCAGGATGGGACGGAAACGGAGGAGACCCAAAGATGAGACCCTCATTTTTCAGAAAAATGGCAGTCCTGACAGGGGCCCTTATGATGCTCTTATTTGTTTTTTCTGCTCTTTGCGAAGAGAAGATCATTATCACGCGCACACCCTGTCCGGCAGGCTGCCGGGTGCTGGCGGTGAGGGGAAAAACAGAGCTCTGCGTGCTGGGACCGGAGGAAGCCCTGACGGATGAATGTGTGCTGCAGCTTTTTCATGCAAGTGACACAGGTGAGACCCTGGTCCTTTCGCATGAGGGCTTTGTGGATGCCGAAAAGACCAGTACCCGGCTTTACGGCGAGCTTCCGGGAGAAAACGGCGCCTGGCTGGAAAAGGATGAATACTGGGGGGATAAGTATCAGTGCTGGGCGGCCAGCGCCAGCAACATGCTGGTGATGAGCGGATGGAGCCTTCTGAGCACAGAGAACACCCGGGATGAGGATGAACTGTTTTCCCTGTTCAGTACTTCCTTTTTCAATGACGGAGGATATCAGAAGGATGGGATCCAGTGGTTTTTCCAGGGCGATACGGACGGGGAAACCTACCCGCTCATCACGGGAACGCCCCGGGTGCCGGGAGTCGATCCCGGAAAATATCTGCGTTACGGAGTTGTAACAGCGGATGCCGATTCCTTCCTGTCCCCACAGGAAATGCAGGAATGGATCTGCTGCCTTAAAAATGGAGCTGCGGTGGGCATCAACGTGGAGCTGGATATACCCCAGTATCCGCTTATCGGCAGTGAGGAACAGAATTACGGGCCAGACGGTGTTGGCATCTGCCTGTTTATGACAGAGAGTGCGGAGGAATATCTGTATACCTACACGGAGGACGGGAAAATCGAGGTGCTGCCGGAAAACTCCGCCGGCGAATATGTGATCCGTGGCCTGCTTCACCGGGATGAAAATGACGGCTGCTATTACCCCGTAGAGGATTTTATGGGTTCCTGGTGCTACATGCGGCAGGTGCAGGTGGATCCTTCGCTTCTTGACTGGGACCGGGGCTATCGTATGAACGATGTTGGAAACGGCGCTCATGCGCTCACGGTGAACGGATACATTCTGGAGGACGGTTGCCTGAAAGCCTTGTTTATCACCGATTCCGATGATGATGCCGCGGTGTGGGTGCTGACGGAGGAAAACCGCGATCCTTCCGCCCGGATCAACAGCTGTACCCTGTTCCCGGTAACGGAAAGGGTTTTATCCGGTGGGAATGTGACCTGGTCGCTGCAGGGCTACTGCGGGGGAGATGCTTTGATCGCGAGTGTGACTGTGCTGGAAAGTGATCAAACAGGGCTGATCGAACGCACCAGCTCATATTGATAAACTACGAAATATTTGTCCCAGAAACCGCAGGCATTCGGATTGGCTGTGCCGTGCTGCACCCACATCCATGGATTGCCCGCATCAAAGACCGCATTTTCAGCGAATTGAAGTAATTGCCGGGCAAGCCCTGTTCCGCGATAATCGGGATAGACAAAGACCTCCCCTGTGTTAACAGATGGATCAGCCGGGGATAGCAGGCTGTTTTTTCCCGGTTCCATTCAATGATGCCTGCCAGCCTGCCTTGATCATAGGCTGCAATCAGTTCGGTGGCTACATCCATGTTGAAATCACGGTAGACCTTCTCGGTAAACTCGCTGCCCGGGTAAAAAACCGGGCTTTTTTTCAGATGCCGGATGATCTGGCTGGTCGCATCCCAAAGTCTGTGCCAGTCCGCATGGATCTCCGGTTTGGTCAGAGATCGGATCTCCCACGGAGAGGCGGGAATACGCAGGGGATCCGCTCTTCGGATGCCAACTTCAGACATGATCCCGAACTGCAGCATGGAATAAGCCTGAACAGATACGGTGTCATCGCGGTACAGATTGACGGAAAAATCGCACGTATGGCTTTTGACCGTTTCATTGGCCAGTTTTTGAAAAAGTTGGACCGCTGTTTTTCTGTTATCCGCATCATAACCGAAGATCGGGACCTCGACGTGATGGCGCTCATCGTCCCATTCGCGGTAGAACAGGAACCCCTGAGAGATGCCGTCGCTGACTTCGAGATGTTTCATATCGGCCAGCAAAGGCGCTGCCATGGAAACGAACTCATCCTCCAGCATCAGATGGTCATGCAGAATGCCGCCCATGTGACGGCAGTATTTTGCGTATAGGCGCTTTATGGATGATGTCATCTCGGCGGCTCCCTGAGCACCCGCTCCACCGACACCCAGCCAAGATACCGTGGATGATCGCCGGTCATGGCGCTCAGTGCTTCAATGTCGCGGTAGTTATCCTCCCGCACCACATCCCATGCGTGGATGATTTGGCCCTGCCCAAGACAGATCCCGCAGTGCCCCCAGTTGACAGGGCCGTTTTTGCTTTGGCACAGGCAGTCATAAAAAACAAATGCGCCGCGCTCCGGTTGATCGGTGCGAAGAGCATCGCTGTACAGTTCATAGGATTCTCTTGCGGAGTCACCGCCGAAGATCTCGATCCCGTTGCTGATCTCGAGCGCATCCTCCGCGAAGGACAGGCACCAGCCCGCGTACTCTGTATTGCCGATTTGGGCTTTGGCCCAGCAGATCATGCGGTCGATCAGTTTTTCCATGCGTTCAGCGGACATCAGCAGATACTCTTTTTTAGTGATCACGGAAACATGGGTGATCTCGTTTGCATCGTCCGGGTAGGTTTTCAAAAAGCGCATTCCGATGGATTCGGCGGTTCGATAGGAAGGCACGTTGGTATATTTGCAGTAGGAATAAAGCGCGGGATATTCCGTGTGTGAAAAAGCCCAGTCGCGCACGGCAGCCGCGGCTTCACGGGCATATCCGCGGCGCTGCTGATCCCTTCGGATATGATAACCGATCTCCGGAAGCTGCCGCCCGTCGATCAACTGCAGGGTAAGCCCGCAATCGCCGATCATTTCTCCGGTTTCCCGGAGGCAGACCGCCCACAGACCGAAGCCGTACTTGCGGTATCGCCCGATATTTTTTTCGATCCACCCGCGCACCCGTTTTTCGTCAAAAACGTACGGATAGTGTTGCATGATATCCGAATCGGCAAGCACTGCGTAAAGTGCGTCAAAATCCGATTCTGTCATTTCCCGAAGGAATAATCTTTCAGTTTCTATCACCATGGGTCTGCTTCACATCCTTTTATACTGATTACCAGACAAACGTTCGTTTTCACAATGACCTTCTCATATGAAGCGTTACTGCAGCTTCGTCATCAGCCGGCTGTCAAAGGTGTAGTCAGCCCGGCAGCATACATACAGGCAAAGCCGGGATTCATCCGGGAAATAGTTATTCAGGGGAAGAGGCTCATCAAAGGGCAGGGCCCAGTCATCGTACAGCTCCTCCGGCTGATAGGAGGGCAGCTGGCGCATATCTGGTACCAGCGTGAAGAAAAGCTGAGTAACAGTCACATTTTCACTTGGAATAAACAGGGAAACGGTCACATACCCATCCTGCACCAGCACGTTTACCGTACCCACCCTGAACATGTTGGAGGCAACCAGCTCCAGGGTGGTGCTGCTGTTTTCGGAAACATCAACGGGGGCATACATATACCAATCCTCTGAAATGCCTTCATCGCGAAGACGCGGTCCTTCAGCACAGATGGTGTTGTTTTTCATCAGCTGAGGCGGCGTATCCTCTTCCTTCAGGATCTTTCCGCAGTCCGGACAAACCTTTCTCTGATGGCCGCCCTGGGTGACCGTAGCTTTCCTGGTGGTTTCCCAGACGCTGTTTTTGTGGTTCAGGGCCGGGATCTCCCGGCTTTCTCTTGTGCTGCACAGGGAGCATACCCGTTCTTTTTCTCCTTTTTCCGTACAGGTGGCGGTTTTGGTCACGCTCCAGTCCGGGAAGGAGTGCCCGGTTTTTTTGACGGTGCTCTTTTCTGTTTTCCCGCACAGGGAGCATACCCGCTGCTTTTCTCCATTTTCGGTGCAGGTGGCGTTTTTTACCGTGGTGTAATCGCCAAAGCGGTGCCCGGTGAGCTGGAGATTTCTATTTTCGGTGTTTCCGCACACGCGGCAGATACGGGTTTCTTTTCCGTTTTTTTCGCAGGTGGGGGCAAGCGTGGTTTGCCAGGCATCATAATCATGACCGGTGGCCGGAACCGAAATACCGGTCTTGAGGGTTTTCCCGCACACAGCGCAGTGTTTTTCGGCACTGCCCTTCTTTACACAGGTGGGTTCCTTCACGGTGACGGTTTCTTCCGTGTGTGGAAGGGATGAAACTGTGCGTTTTTCAGCGTATCCGCAATAGATGCACGTACGCTTTTCTTCGCCTTTTTCTGCGCAGGTAGGGGCCACGGAAACAGCCCACTCGCCAAAGGAATGGGACCGTTTATAAAGCAAAGTGGAATAAAGGATCTTGCCGCACACGCTGCATTCGGTGTGCTGGCTGCCCTCCTTCAGGCAGGTAGGCTCCGTATCTGTCACATTGAGGAGGGTATGACCTGTGGCGGGGATCACCCTGCGGGAGCCCGGGATCTCTGCGCCGCACACGGTGCAGTAACGGCATTTGAGGCCGGGATCTGAGCAGGTGGCCTTTTCAAGCACGGTTTCTTCGCCGGGCTTATGCGCGTTCCCGGAACATTCTGCCAGGCACGGCACACTCAGGATGATCAAAAGCAGAAATATCAGCACTGCAAAAAGCAGTGTGAAGGATCGTTTCATGGTGTTTCCTCCGAAAAAAGGAATAGTGGGTAACGGTTATATATACGCCGCAGGCATGCAATATCCTGCTTGTTCATTCGGGCAGAATAAGACGGCAGCCGCGCCGGGCAGCATAGGCAAGATCCATCCAGTATTCCGCCGCTGAGAGACGGCCTGTTTCCATGCATACATACAGCCCGGAAGCCTCCTCCGGTCTTTCCAGCGGATACAGGTCTCCGCCCCGGCTTTCATTGTACAGACAGGTTCCGCTGAGACGCTCAAAGGTGGCGGAGGGGGCAGAATCTATCACCCGAACATGTGTTCCGTCCGGAGAGAGGCCTTGTACCAGGGCAATATGTCCACGTGCAACGGAAATGGTGAAGAAAGCGCCTTGCCGGAGCAGCCGTGCGATCTCGTCTTCACTCTTATAGGGGGTCTTTCGCGTGGAAAAGCCCAGGTCTGCCCCGCTTTCCCGGAGAAGACGCGCAGTATCGGTGCCATCCGGAGTGAGGCATCTGGCATAACGCTCGGCCAAATGTTCGGGAAGGATCTCCTCTCCGGTTTTTCCCATCAATTGCAGGGCGTGGCTCAGGGAAAACACCGCGCAGCCGGAATGCCCGAGGGTGCTGTCCTTATAGGGGACCGTGTCCCAGCTTTGATCCTGCTGGCTGAAAAGGAGGAAGCCCTGTCGGGGCTGATCTGTCACAGAGAAGGGAAGCTCCTGCGTGACAGATTGTCCCATACTGTCCCGGGCGGTGACACTCACAAGGTAATCTCCTTTTTCACGGGGAAGATAATAGGTCTGCGCCTGCTCAGTCGGCCCGTAGGTGAGGAGGAGTTCCCCTTCCCGCAGGATCCGGTATTCATAGGAGCAGGCATTTTTCATTCCGGCACGCAGAAGCAGAGGCTCCTTTTCACAAAGAACGGTATTTTCCGCTTCCAGGGTTAATTCAAGCTCCGGACGGGTGTCGGGCATTTTTTGTGCATAGCTGGTCCGGTCAAAAACATGGATCTCCGGGTTTTCTGTGTCCCGGAACCACAGGGCGTGGCAAAGACGGCCTTCAGGATCACTCAGGGTGCAGTGCCACAAAAGGCGGTCCTGCTCCTTTTCCAGAGTGTAATCGAAAAGCAGTCGGGAAGACAGGGCGTTCACCGCTTCTTCTCTTTCATGAACGGCTTTTTCATATTCTTCCGGAGTCAAAGGGCTTTTGTCTTTGCTCTCTGCCTCTGCAGGGGGAACCAATGCGTTTATGCATATTTCACGGGCCTGGTCACGGGTGATTAGAGCGCCTGTCAGGTCGTGGCTTTCCGTGGTGAAGCCGGTGAGGGCAACAGCGCTTTTTTCTGTCCACCCCATCTGATCCGCAGAGCGGATCAGAGCCATGCTTCCTGTTTCTGATTCTACGGTCACAGCGGTGCCGGTGCTCAGCACGACCATAAGCCCCTCCCGCTCTTTTTCTGCAAAGAGCGGAGCGTCACAGGCAAGGATGCCGTTTTCAGGCTTCATGAAAACCGTTTCCTGAGCCTCTCTGTATTGATGAAGGAACTGTTCCGCATCGACCCAGCCCGGCACAGCGTTTTCCTGCCCGAAAGACTGTGCCAGGATCCAGTTTTCTTCTGTTTCCAGTACGATCACCGGGGTCTGAGGGGAGGAAACGCCGTTTAGAGGCGAATGCAGGTCTTTTTCTGTGTGATAATATACGATGCCCGTGTCCGGATAATACACCCCGCCTGCCATATGGGAGGGGATCAGCAGATATTCCGTTCGCGCATAGCCGGTCTTCCCTTCATATTCCACCCGGCACCATCCGTTTTCCTCTTCTGTCACAAGAGGACGGCTGTCTGCCGGCAGAGAAAACAGGATATCGGCCTTGCTGTCCGGACGCCGGCGAACATTGAGAGAGCCCCTGGGCACGCTCACCAGAGCCGTTTCCGCCCGGGAAGGAAAGGGAAAAATCAAAAAGATCACGATTCCCAGCATTACAGGAAGGAACCGGAACGCATTTTTGCAAGACGTACTTTTCAGCATGGAGAACTTCCTTTCAGCGGCAGGATCATGCAGTTGTTATTCGCCGTGAAACGGTTTTTTCCTTTACAAATACAGCATACTGTGATAAGGTTTATTTTGAATCGGTGCTCTTTTTTCTGTACGGGAGAAGGGAGCCGGGAAAACATTTTTCCGGAACCGGGAGGGTAAATGACGCGCACCGTATTGTTTGATCTGGACGGAACGCTGGTGGATACGGAAAAAGTAACTATTCAGTCCTGCCAGTCATCCACAAGCTTCAAAGCAGTCCCTTGACGCAGCGAAAGACAGGCATCAAAACAAGAGATGCCGTGACGCACTGCAGTTGAAATGTAACTCAGTACAGTGGCAAATTGTTCGGCAC
>JAZLIA010000058.1:0-3512 GCA_045617125.1 Clostridia bacterium
CTATAAAGGAAATGGCGTCAAAGTTGCAGGCTCCGATGCAGCGGCCGCAGCCTACACAATTCGCGCTGTTTACAGACATTTTACGTTTCTCAGCGTTGAATGAAAGGCCGTCATTAGCACATTCATGCATACACCGCTTGCACCCGCGGCACAGACTTTCGTCAATGCTGGGTTTCCCGCAGGCATGCTGATCTTTCTTGCCGGCACGGGAACCGCAGCCCATACCGATGTTTTTCAGTGCGCCGCCAAAGCCGGTATTCTCATGGCCCTTGAAATGTGAAAGACTGATAAATACATCAGCATCCATAATGGCACGGCCGATGCGGGCTTCTTTGAGACTTTCGCCGTTGCGGATAGGCACAGCGATATCATCCGTGCCCTTGAGACCGTCACCGATCAGAATGGGGCAATTGACAGAGAGGGGAGAAAAACCGTTTTCCCATGCGCATTCCAGATGCTCCAGTGCATTTTTCCGGCTGCCGGGATATAGGGTGTTGCAGTCGGTAAGAAAGGGCTTGCCGCCCTGGTCCTTCACAACGTCAACCACGGCACGGGCCCAGTTGGGACGAAGAAAAGCCATGTTTCCCAATTCACCGAAATGCATCTTGATCGCGACAAAACGGCCATCCATATCGATGGAACCGATGCCTGCCGCGCGGATCAGCTTTTTGAGCTTGCCGGCGAGGCCGTCAGAACCGACATTGACACGAAAATCTGTAAAGAACACCTTGGATTTTTCCATAATCACACCTTCTATCTGTTATTTTTCGTCTTTGAGGAGAGAGAGAAGCACTACATCATGATATTCCCCTTCGCGCCAGATCTCCTGATGCAGCGTGCCTTCTCTGGTGAAGCCGCATTTTTCATAGCAGCGGATTGCGGATAGGTTGAAGTCGATCACGCTGGCCTTGATCTTGTGAAGGTTCAACTCACTGAAACCAAAGTCGCATAAAAGCCTTACGGCCTCTGTGCCGTAGCCAATGCCGCGGAAACGGCTGTCTCCGATCAGAATGCCAAGTTCAGCATAGCGGTTTTTCCAGTCGACTCTCGTGAAACCGCAACGGCCGATCAAAGTATGGTCGAGTGTTTCGATGGCAAACTGATATTCACCGTGGGTGTAGCTGCTTTGGCCATTCAGGTAACGGCCTTCATCATCCATTGAGGAAGGGTACAGCATTCCGCTGAAGGCGCCCCGTATGGTGTCATAATCATTGACAAAATCATGGCAGCGTGTAAGATCACTGGATTCGAATGCTCGAAGACGAATATGTTCGCTTTGATACATCATTTCCTCCGTTAATGCAGATTCATTTATATTATAATAAGATCAAAGACCCCTGTCAAAGTAAATATGAATGAAATTATTGCAAATATCGGTTATGAAGAATTGCTGAAAAATTTAGTGCAGGATGAAAAAACGATTGACAATCACAACGATTGCCATTATAATAACATCCGGTCACGATTGGAGTGATGTGCTTTGACTATGGATATTTCCCAAGCTCTGCGCGCTCCGGGGGAGCAGATCCCTTTCCTGCATCGTGATGAGATCCCGCCTCAGGATATTTTCGGTGAACAGGTGACATTCGATCCTGTTATGCTGGAAGGGCACTTTGCCATGGTCGGTACGGCCCTGCATATCCGGGGAAAGCTGAATACAGTGGCTCATGCTCACTGTGCCGCGTGCCTGTGTCCGGTTGATTATCCGGTGGAGATTCCGGTGGATGAAGTTTTCACCCGTCTGGAAGATCGGAGAGAGATCGTTGAAGCAGCCCCGTGGGATGATGAACAGCTGACCTTTGAAGGGTCCAAGGTGGAACTCGGTCATCTCGTGATGACGCTTACGTTGCTGGAACTGCCGATTCGCTTTCTATGTAAAGAGGGTTGCCCGGCACGTCCGCAGGAAAATGATGAAAACTATGCTTGCCAGAAGGATCCCGACCAAAATCCTTTTTCGGCATTGCAGCAATTGCTAGAAAAGGAACAGGAGGAACAGTAAAATGGCAGTACCGAAGGGGAAAATCTCTAAGGCTCGTGGACGCAGCCGTCGTGCGAACTGGAAGCTGTCCCAGCCCGCTATCGTAGAATGCTCTCAGTGCCACAAGATGAAGCTGGCCCATCGTGTTTGCAAGAATTGCGGATACTATGACGGCAAGCAGGTCATCGTTGTTGATGCAGAGAAGAAGAACGATTGATTCGTTCCGATAAAAAGGCGAAGCGATTCGTCTTTTTTCAGATTCATACCACTTCCTTTGACCGGGAGGAGTAGCCGGATATGCTCTGCCAGAGAGAGGAACAGATGCTGTGAGTTCCTTCAGAGACAAACGGTGAAGGTCGCCCGTGAGGAAAAAAGTGAGCCGTGTTCGGTTAGCTTTTTCGGTTCGCGTCCGTTCCAACGCGTTAAAGGCGGCATTCATTTGCCGTAAAATAAGGTGGTACCACGGGTCGGCCCGTCCTTAACAGGATGGAGCACGGCCCGTTTGTTTTTGAAAAATGGAAGGAGTAAAAGGAATGAACGAAAATTTTGATATGCCCAAAAATTTTGAGCCGCAGAAGGTGGAAACTGAGATTTACCGCCAGTGGGAAGAAAGCGGCGCTTTCAAGCCTGTGAAGAAAGAAGATAGGAAGCCCTTTACGATCGTGATGCCGCCTCCCAATGTGACGGGCCAATTGCATATGGGCCATGCCATGGATACCGTGCTGCAGGACAGCCTTATCCGTTATCACAGAATGAAGGGAGATCCTACCCTGTGGCTGCCGGGAACCGACCATGCTTCCATTGCCACTGAGGTGAAGGTGGTGGATAAGCTACGCAGCGAAGGCATCACCAAACAGCAGCTGGGAAGAGAGGGCTTTTTGGAGAGGGCCTGGGAATGGAAACGGGAGTACGGCGGAAGAATCACAAAGCAGCTTCGGCGCCTGGGTGCCAGCTGTGACTGGAGCCGGGAACGCTTTACGATGGATGAAGGTTGCAACAAGGCTGTGAAGGAAGTGTTCTGCCGTCTGTATGAAAAGGGACTCATCTATCGCGGAAACCGTCTGGTGAACTGGTGCCCCCATTGCAACACCTCCATCAGTGATGCTGAGGTGGAGTATGAGGAGAAGGAAAGCAATTTCTGGCATCTGCTTTATCCTGTGAAGGAGACAGGTGAATTGCTGGAGCTTGCTACCACCCGCCCCGAAACCATGCTGGGCGATACGGCCGTAGCGATCAACAGCGAGGATGAGCGTTACCGGCATCTTCACGGATGCCACGTGATCCTGCCTCTGGTGAACCGCGAGATCCCCATTGTGTGCGATGAGCATGCGGATATGACCAAGGGGACCGGTGTGGTGAAGATCACCCCGGCTCATGACCCTAATGACTTTGAAGTGGGTCAGCGGCATGATCTGCCCATCGTGCGGGTGTTTACCTATGACGGGTATATGACCGGTGCAAAGGAGAAGGCTGAAGCGGATGAGCTGTTTGCTTCCGGAAAAGCCACGGTGAATGAGCCTCGCGTGCTGGATTG
>JAZLIA010000059.1:0-9246 GCA_045617125.1 Clostridia bacterium
TGAAGGATCAATCTCGCTTGAAGCTTTGGCCAGTTAGAAAACCTTCTACAATCTTCGCCTCTCAGAGGCTTGTTTGCTATACGCTTCTTTGGCTGGTGGTCCTGCCGCGCTTGCAAAAGATGTTTTCACACTAATTCCTCCTTCGGGGGGATCTTTTTATTCCGCTGAGAAAATACTGCGGCCTTCCCGCAGGGTGTGCTTCACATGAAGCTCCCGGTCCCACACGACCAGATCGGCGCGGAAGCCTTCCCTGATCATACCGGTGTTTTCCAGCTTGGCGGAACGGGCGGCGTTCAGGGTGGCTGCGCTGACGGCCCGGTTCAGGGGAATGCCGGCTTCAAACAGATCCCGCACCGCGCGGTCCATCGTGAGCACACTGCCGGCCAGGGCGCCGTTTTCCAGACGGCAGGCGCCGTCCCGCTTGATGAATTCCTGTCCGCCCAGGGTGTAGCAGCCATCCGGCAAACCGCCGGCACGCGTGCAGTCGGTGATCAATACCAGTTTTTCTTCTTTTACCTTGTCCAAAATGGAATACAGCACCGGAGACACGTGAATGTTATCGGCGATCAGCTCTGTAAAGAAGGGCAGGGAAAGCGCTGCGCCCACGGTTCCGGGAAAGCGGTGGGTGAGGGCGGTCATGGCGTTGAAAAGATGGGTCACCCGGGTGGCTCCCGCCCGGTAAGCGTTTGCGGCCTCATCAAAACCGCCGGATGTGTGGCCTACCGAGATAAGCAGCTTCGTTTTTTCACGAAGAGTACGGATCAGCTTTTCCGCGCCTTCCAGCTCCGGCGCCAGTGTGAGGATGCGGATCACATCCAGGTAAGGCTCTATCAGTTGAAGCTCCGGAGAAATGGCGCAGGCGGGGTTCTGTGCGCCGCATTTGGAGGGACTGATGAACGGCCCTTCAGCATGGCAGCCTGCAATGAGGGCATAGGAGGAACCGGGTTTTGCGGTTTCCTTCATGGCTTCCCGGATACTGGTAAAGGCCCGGTCCAGTTCTGCTTTGGACACCGTCATTGTGGTGGGGAAAAAGCAGGTGACACCATACTGCGGAAGCAGGGAGGCCATTTTGAGCAGGCCTTCTGTGCTTCCGTCGGAGGCATCGCTGCCCCCGAAACCGTGAATGTGGGTGTCGATCAGGCCGGGGGTAACATAGCCCCCTCGGGCATCCAGCACCAAAGTGCCTTCCGGCACCAGGTTCCGGGTCTGGATCGCGAGGATCTTCTCATCAAAAAGAATGGAAGCGTCCGGAATGATCCTGTCTGGAAGAACGATATTTGCATGGATCACAGCATTCATTTCAAGCCTCCGGGAAATGTGAAGCCGGGCGGGTCCGGCAAGCGGCGTCAGCTCGGTTGGGATAAAAAAAGAGGCTTCGCAAAGCCTCTTTTGGGGAATCGATCAGGCCAGCACTTCGGAATCGTTCTCAATGCTAACTTCTTCCACACCGCGGATCGCCCAACGGGCAAAGACCATTTCAGTCTTGCTTGCGCCGACAGCCAGGGTGATCATATCATCCCGGATGCTGACGATGGTGCCATAGATCCCCCCGATGGTGGTGACACGATCACCGGTCTTGAGAGCGGCCAGCATATCCTTCACCTGCTTGTCCTTCTTGCGCTGGGGACGGATGAGCAGGAAATAAAAGATCACGACCATTGCGACCAGAGGGAGGAAGGTGACAGCCAGGCTGGCAATGTTGCCGGCGGTGGAGGCGCCTTCGAGAGCGGCATCAGCCTGAGCAGCGGCATCCACGCCTTCGGCGAGGGCGTTACCGAGGAAAAGATCAAACATGATTGGGTACCTGCCTTTCAAGAATCAATACTTAAATTATTATACAGGGTAGTCAGCGGATTGTAAAGCGAAAATCGTGTCAAAAACATGTTGTGATGTTTTGTGATGTTGTCGGAGCGTTTCCTGTTACTTGTGATAGAGCTTCTTGGTCTGGTACTGGGAGTCGCAGGTGAGGTTCAGCTCAAGCCTGCGGAAGATGTTATCATCGGTTTGAGGAAGGATCACCGTGGAGTGGACCTCGCAGCCCTTCAGCCTTGGCAGGGCTTCCATTGCTGCCCGGGCCTGGGGATCGGAGGCTGCGCAGATGGACAGGGCAACCAGCACCTCATCGGAATGCAGACGTGGATTATGGTTGCCCAGGTATTGCAGCTTCAGCTGCTGCATGGGTTCGATCACGGTGGGGGAGATCAGGTGTGCGCTTTTTTCAATGCCGGAAAGGACCTTCAGGGCATTGAGCAGCAGCGCAGCCGAGGGGCCCAGAAGGTTGCTGGTTTTTCCCGTGATCACTCTGCCGTCCGGAAGCTCCACCGCAAGGGCAGGGGCGCCGGTGAGGGAGGCCCGCTGCCGGGCTGCTTCAATGCAGGGTCTTTCCGCATCGGTGATCTGCAGCTTCTGCATCAGAAGCTGTATCTTCGTCACATCGCTGCCGTCGGAATGGCCTTTGCGCTGGGAACACTTGGCAGCATACAGCCTGCGCAGGATCTCCCTGCGGCTGGCACGGCGGCATTCCTCATCATCCACGATGCACTGGCTGATCATGTTGACCCCCATATCCGTGGGGCTCTGATAGGGCGAGGAGCCGTAAATGTGTTCGAAAAGGGATTTGAGAACAGGAAAGATCTCGATATCCCGATTGTAGTTTACCGCAGTTTTCCCGTAGGCATCCAGGTGGAAGGGGTCGATCATGTTCACATCTCCCAGGTCGGCCGTGGCGGCTTCATAGGCGATGTTCACAGGATGGCTGATGGGCAGATCCCATACCGGGAAGGTTTCAAATTTGGCGTAGCCGGCGTTTACCCCTCTGAGATGCTCGTGATAGAGCTGGCTGAGGCATGTGGCCATTTTTCCGCTTCCGGGCCCCGGGGCGGTGACCAGCACCAGGGGACGGGTGGTTTCGATATATTCGTTCTGTCCGTAGCCCTGAGGAGACACCACGGTGTCCACATTGCTGGGGTATCCGGCGATGGGATAGTGACGGTACACCCGAATCCCCAGGCCGGTGAGGCGCTCCATGAAGGCGGCGGCAGCGGACTGATCCTGATACTGGGTGAGTACAACGGAACCCACATACATACCGATTTCCCGGAATGCGTCGATCAGACGCAGCACATCAGCGTCATAGGTGATGCCCAGATCGCCTCTCACCTTGTTTTTTTCGATGTCGGCGCTGTTGATCACCACGATCAGTTCTTCCTGATCCTTCATACGCATCAGCATCTGGATCTTACTGTCGGGATGAAATCCCGGAAGCACCCTGGATGCATGGAAGTCGTCAAAAAGCTTACCGCCCAGCTCCAGATAAAGCTTGCCGCCAAACTGGTTGATCCTTTCCAGAATGCGTTCCGACTGGATATGCATGTACTTGTTGTTATCAAATCCGATTTTCATTTTGCTTTCCTCTTTTTCATTTCAGTCAGCAAACAAAACAACGAGATTATACCATACCCTGTCCCGGTAAACAAGGAGACGGACCCCCGGTTTACAAATTTAATAATTCAGGGGGGACCGGCTGCGCAGTTGTTTTCATCCGGGCTGTTTGGATGGGAGACGCGGAATGTGAAGCGCTTCAATGTGTTCCGGATCCCGGACGGATCAGGATGTACATGCCCGCTTTGTCGGCGGTAAAGAGGATGCGGGTCCCGGAAGTGGTGTAGGTTATTTCGGTGTAACGGTCCTTCGCACTTCCACTGTCCGCCAGAAGCAGCCGGTCGCCCGGCTGAACGGGAAAGGAAAATTGAACATCGGTTTTCCCGCCCAGCGTGCGGGCCTTGCCTTCGCTGTGTCTGCCGAGGGTAAAGGCAAACACCACGGTGAAGGGCTGCTCATCCACTGCATTTTCTATGAAGCTTCTTTCGTAAAACGGGTCCGGAATACCGTGCAGGAGCAGGGTGCCGGTGCGCTTCCTTACCGGAAGCAGGGTAAGCTTGTCCGGCACGAGGATCCGTTCTTCCTCAAATCGGTCGCATACAGGACATAGGGTCAGGGCCGCATCCTGCAGAGTGAGAGTATATAAAAGCCCGCATTCGGCTGTGAAAACGCCGCGGCATACCGGGCATTTTGCACTGTGAGTATCCTGTTCGTTCCAGGTGAAGCTTCCGTATTGATGACCGGTGTGATAAACCCTGGTCTGGCGTGTTTTTCCGCAGACGGCGCACCTTTCCGTTATTTTTCCGTCAGTTACACAGGTGACGGGAACGCGGCTGGTTTCTTCAAAGGAATGGCCGGCCGCGGGCAGGGTCTCTTTTTTCTGCAGGACCAAACCGCATTTTTCGCATTTGATCCCGTCGCTCTTTCCACGGGCAGTGCATGTGGGGGGCTTTCCGGGATCTGTGACCGGGGTATGCCCGGTTGGCGGGATCTCTGTTTGCTCTGTCAACACTTTACCGCAGGTTTTGCAGTGACTGCCTTCGGTGAGGCCTGACTTTTCACAAGAGGCAGCCTTCCCTTTATCGGTGACCGGGGTATGCCTAGAGGGCGGGATCTCTGTTTGTTCTGTCAACACTTTACCGCAGGTTATGCAGTGACTGCCTTCGGTGAGGCCTGCCTTTTCGCAAGAGGCGGCCTTTCCTTTATCGGTGACCGGGGTGTGCCCTTTGGCCGGGATCTCCGTCTGCTCTGTCAGCACCTTCCGGCACACGGAGCAATGGTATCCCTTCGTAAGGCCGGGAGTATCACAGGTGGCCGGAACGGCAGGGTCTTCCACCTTTTTATGCCCCAAAGCATCAACCACGTATTGTCTTGTGATCACCTTGCCGCACACTTCGCAGTGACTGCCCTCGGTTTTTCCCTTTTCCTCGCAGGTGGCGGGGATGGCAGCGTCAATGACCGGGATGTGCCCGGTTGGCGGGATCTCCGTTTGTTCTGTTAATACTTTACCGCAGGTTATGCAGTGACTTCCCTCGGCAAGCCCTGCCTTTTCGCAGGAGGCGGCTCTCCCCTTATCGGTCACCGGGGTGTGCCCTTTGGCGGGAATCGCTGTTTGCGCTGTCAGAGTTTTTCCGCAGGTTTTACAGTGACTGCCTTCGGTAAGACCGGTTTCTTCACAGCTGGGGCTTCTGCCGGGATCGGTCACCGGGGTGTGCCCGGTTGCCGGGATCTTTTTTCCCTCCTCCAGCCATATTCCGCAGCGGGAGCAGTGACTGGTTGCGGTGCAGCCATCCGTTTCACAGGTGGGGGCTCGGGCTCCGCTGTCAATGACCGGTTCATGCGACAGAGCCGGAACGGGCTCCATCCCCTCCTTCACAGTAAGGCACATCAAACACCGGGTCCCCGCAGTGTAACCGCTGGATGTGCAGGTGGGGGCTTTTTCCGGCACGGAAGCCCATAAATGTCCCATGGGCGGGGTGGCGCTTTGGGGCACCAGGATGGTTCCGCACACGCGGCAATGACTGCCTTCTGTCCACCCCTCCGCAACGCAGGTCGCGGGCTTGCCGGGATCTATCACCGGGGTGTGCCCTCCCTCACAGATGTTTTCTGCCACAGCAAAGGAAAGGAACAGAAAAAAGATAAAAAACAAGACCGGAAAACCGATCCATGCAGCCGATCCGGACGGCGTTTTTCTATTTTTCACCATACCAGTTCCTCCAGAATCCCGATCAGTTCCTCCACACTCATGTATTCCCCGGTCACACAATAGGAAACAGCGGCATTTGAAAAGCAGGCACAGCAGTTTTCCGCTCCGGAAAGGATCAGGCAGGAGCTGCCGTTCACGGTAATGCCGTGGTATTCATTTTTTACCCGAAGATCCCTTCTCAGCAGCAGCGGCGCTCCCGAAGCCGGGCGTACTGCCTGGACCTGAATGCCGTTTTCCCATGCTGTTTCCGCGATCAGACAGGAAATGCCGTCATGCTCCGCATTCCGGAATCTCGTTCCGTTTGCCTTTGTGTTATTCAGGGAGGGAAGCGGGCCTCCGAAAAGCAATTCAGCCTGTTTCAAATCCACTTCGTATGTTTCCGAAATCATTTCCGCCGCCTGTTCCTCCCCGGCAAGGCCGGGAAAGCTTCCCTCTTCTCCGTTCAGCAGCACGGCAGCCACCGCAAAAAAGAGGCCCGCACAAAGCAGCGCCGCGATCAGTGACAGAAGGTGTTTTTCCGCTTTTTTGATAGTCATTTTTCCTCTCCCGCTTTTGCGGTTTCCGGGGGGTGCCCATTTCAGGAATTGCTGCCGGCCTCCGCCGTTTTTGTTTCTGTGCTTCGGTTCACCAGGAACAGGCTGGCCAGAATGATCACGCCGCCCACCACTTGTCTCAGGGACATCTCCTCTCCCAGAATAAACAGGGAACCCAGCGCGGCTGCGACGGGGTTCAGGTTGAGATAAAGCGCGGTTTTCTCCGGAGAAAGCTGAGCTATGCTGTAGTTATACAGAATGTAGCACAGCGCGGAGCAGATCAGCCCCAGAAAAACAGTGCTCCACATCCACGCGTCAAAGGGAATGGTGTGCCATTCCACTTTTTCGGTCAGCATCAGAGGCAGCAGACTGATCAGGCTGAAAAGGCTTTGCCAGCAGGTGACGGTCATACAGTCGAGCCGGGTGAGCAGCCGGTCGGTCACCTCACCGTATACCACCCAGCACAGGCATGCTCCCAGCATGAACAGTACTCCGATGAAGGAATCCGCGTTTCCGTCTCCCTTCGACACCAGGTATACTCCCAACAGCGCTGCTGCGGCACCCGCCCACACATGTATACCCGGCTTGTTATGGCGGAACAGCACGCCTGAGATCATGGTGAACACGGGGGTGAGCGCGATGATCAGCGCGGCTGTGGAGGCGGACAAATGAGACAGTCCGTTCAGCTCAAAGAAAAAATAGACCGTCACGCCCAGCAGGGCACTCATTGCCAGACCGGGAATATCCTTTTTCCCGATCTTCAGGGAGCCGCCGGTCAGCTTTGTGATCGGAAACAGAACCAGCACAGCAGCGAGAAACCGCACTGTCACCAGGGAAAATGGCTGCATTCCCGCAGACAGAGAGCGTTTGCTGCCAATAAAGGAAAGGCCCCACATGATGTTGACAAACACGACACCTGCCGTGGCCATACGCTGCCGCTGGTTCATACGCTGCTCCTTCACTGCTGCCTTCCGGAAAGGCTGGAATGAGTCTATTATACTCCCGGGAAAACAGATAAACAACCTTCCATGCAGAATTTGGAATTCATGAACTGATCATATCAAAACCCCTCCCCGGTTTGATAAGGGGGAAAAGCGGTTACTCATGAACAACAAAAACTCCTCCGTTTTCCAACAGAGGAGCTTACGGTGGAGCAATACTCGACAAATCCGAACCAAACGCCTTCTGAATGTCCTCCAGGGTGATTGATTCAGTTCCATCCTTGTAATTATAGGTCAACACCAGCTTATTGTCGTACACATAGATCCTGTTGACGAATGTGTCGATGATCTGCCGCTGGTAATCGAGATCGTTTGGATCTCCATGCTTGTAGCGGCTGATCCAGAAGACGATCTGCTCCTTGGTGAGCTTCGGCCTTTGAAGCTGCTCCTGCATGATCGCGATCTTGATTTCCTCACGCCGGGCTTCCAGTGACTGTAAGCGCTCTTTGGTGGACGGCGTGATGATACCGGCCTCGATGGCGTTCAACATATTCTGAATGGACTTTTTACATTCCTTCAGCTGCTGTTGCATGGAAGGCAGCATCGTGCTTTCCTTGTCTTGCAGAGCAACAAGCGCATCTGCAATCCTATCGATCACCTCATCGTTCATCACGCGTTGGATCGTGGCGGCCACAACGGCCCGTTCGATCCAGCGCTTTTTCAGTGTCTTCAGCTTGCAGCCTTTGCCACGTTTTGCATTGCCGCACTTGTAATAGTGATACACTTCTCCGGTGCGACTCTTACCGCTTTCACCGACGAGCATGGTACCGCACTTGCCGCAGAACAGCTTGGTCGTCAGCAGGTATTCTTCTTCTGCCTTGGCATGGGCAGGTGCATGCTTGTTGGTTTGCAGCTTCTGCTGGACACGGTCGAACTGCTCTTCGTCGATGATGACCGGCAGCTTGTTGGGAATCACGATGGTGCCGTAGTGATATTCACCGATGTACTTGCGATTCTTCAGCACGGTGCCGAGGCTGCCGATGCGGAAGGGCAAACCCTTCGCCGTTCGGATGCCGCGCTCATTGAGTGAATCCACAATGTCTGTGATGGTATCGCCTTCGTCATAGCGACGGAAAATCTCTTGAACAACAGGAACCGTGACCGGATCAAGCTCCAGTACACCATCGGCACCGGGACGCAGACCGAGTGGAATGTTGCCGCCGTTGTTCTTGCCCTTCAGCGCATTCTCCATCTGACCACGATGGATCTTCACAGACAGTTCAGCGGAGTAGTATTCGGACAGACCTTCCAGCAAAGACTCCAGCAGCACACCTTCCGGACCATCTGTGATATTCTCAGTAGCAGAGACAACCTTCACACCATTCTTTTTCAGAATGTGTTTATAGTTGGCACTGTCATAGCGATCACGTGAGAATCGATCCAGCTTCCACACGATGACCACATCAAACAGCCTCTTTTCGCTGTCTTTAATCATGCGTTGGAAATCAGGTCTGTCAGCAGTTCGAGCGGACATAGCACGGTCGATGTAGTTAGCAATGATCGTGATACCGCTTTTTTCTGCAAAAGCCATGCACTCACGTAGCTGACCTTCGATGCTTTCCTCACGCTGATTGTCGGAGGAATAGCGGGCGTAGATTACTCCTGTCACACTCTCACCTTCTTGTTTTACGGCACCTTCCAGTAACCTGTTTTCTTGGAACCGATACGTTCCAAAAGCCTTTTGTTACGGAGGGAAGCGACAATACGATCAATTGAGCGTTGTGATTTACCACTCAATTCTGTTAGTTCCTTTAATGTGCGTTGTGGATTCTCCCTCAACCAAGCTAGCACATCAGCTTCGTCAGTCGATAACACGTCATTTTTTCCGCCATCCGGTGGCGTATTATTTCTGTCGATGCGCGAGAACTCGATTGTAAAATCGGTATCGCTATTTGAGTAGGATACGTCCACATGTTGTTCAGTACACAATTCATAAATCCTTTTGATACCGGAACCGAAAGTCTCAACGTCTTTGCACATAAATAACGTGCGAGCTATAATTTCATTTCGCAAGAAAGAATGCAGGTCACGTTTGGCAAAATCGTCGGGAGTAAACTCATTAGCAAATGACCCAGGATTGATAATGGATATTCTGTCGGAGAATATATCAATCTCATGCCGCACC
>JAZLIA010000060.1:0-11715 GCA_045617125.1 Clostridia bacterium
ACGACTGTGATGTTTAGGAACTGATAGAAACAGGAAAAGGCAGGAAAAAGAGGGAGCGGCGATGCTGCTCCGGCTTTCTTGCTTCATATTTATTGGAAAAGGACGTCTGCCCCATTTCATCCCAATGCGCTCTTTTATCCCTTCACCGCGCCGATCATGACGCCCTTCACAAAATACTTCTGGATCAAAGGGTAGATCACCAGAATCGGAAGCGTCGCCACAACGATGGTGACATAGCGGATCTGAACCGATGCCGCGGCTTTTCCGCTCGCACCCGATGCCTCCATAAATTCGCTCGAGGATTGGATGAGGACCCGGCGCAGGATCACCTGGACCGGCATCAGCTCCTCCTTGCTGAAATAAATGAGCGGCGTGAAGAAATTGTTCCAGTGGCCCACAGCATAATACAGCACCAGCACGGCCAGCGTGGAAGGGATCAAACGGATCGCGATATGGAAGAATATCTTCAGATCATTGGCGCCGTCTATTTCCGCGCTTTCGATCAGCTCATCCGGGATCGCGGAAAAAGCGCTGCGGCAGATCATCACATTATAGGTTGAAAGCAAGCCGGGGAGGATCATTACCCAGCGGCTGTTGTATAAGCCCAGATTGGTGTTGACAATATAGGCCGGGATCATGCCGCCGCTGAAATACATCGTGAAAGCAATAAAGAAATTGAAAAACTTTCTGGCAAAAAACCGCTGACGGGACAGGGGATAAGCCGCAATGGTCGTGGCAATAATGTTAAAAGCAGTACCCGCAAAGGTATACAGAAAAGTGTTCCCATACGATTGCCAGAAGCCTTTCTGCTTCAACACCTGCCGATAGCCTTCAATGGTCGGGTCTACCGGCCAGAGAAAGACTTTTCCTTTATAAACTGCCTGTGCGCCGGAGAAGGAAACCGACAGCACATAGATGAACGGACACAGGGTCACGATCAACGCCAGTACGCAAATAACATATACCGCCAGTAAATAAACCTTATCGCCCGCGGATGCGGTACGGAACGGATGCTTACGGATATTCATCATTCTTCCCTCCCTTACCACAGGCTGCTTCCGGTCGTCTTTTTGCAGAGGGTGTTGGAGGCAAATACCAGAGCGAAATTCACAACGGAATTGAACAGTCCCACTGCAGAGGAGAAGCTGTACTCCCCGTTGTTCAGTCCCTTCCGGTACACATAAGTCGAGATCACATCCGCTGTTTCATAAGTCGCCGTATTATACATGAGGAAGACCTTTTCAAAGCCAACGCTCATGATGCCGCCAAGCTCCATGATAAAAAGGATGATGATCGTCGGCAGGATCATCGGCAGGGTGATATGGACCGCCTTTCCGAAACGGCTGATGCCGTCGATATCGCCTGCTTCATACAGCGTTGGATCGATCCCTGAAATCGCGGAGATATAGATGATCGAGTTCCATCCAAATCCCTGCCAGATGCTGGAACCCACATACAGCGCCCGAAAACATCCGGGATCCTGGAAGAAGGCGACCTGTTCCTTCCCCATTGCCTTCAGAACGGTATTCACCAGGCCATGATCCAATGCGAAAATATTCGTCATCATACCAACCAGGATCACGGTTGAAATAAAATGCGGCAGATAACTGACGGTCTGTATGGTCCGCTTTACACCGGAATGCCGAATCTCACTGATGCAGATGGCAAACAGGATCGGCAGCGGAAAACCAAAGCCAATATAGTACACCGAGATCAGCACCGTATTCCTGATCAGGCGTCCCGCATAAGGAGAAGTCAGGAACTGTTCAAACCATTTCAAGCCGACCCAATTTCCATAATAGATCCCATGTCCCGGCGTGAAGCGTTTGAACGCGATCACGGCTCCGCTCATTGGCAGATAATGAAAAGTGATATAATACGCGACGATCGGCAAAAACATCAGCAGAAGATACCGATCACGCTTGATCAGCTTTATCCACATTTTTCCACTCGAAACAGGTTTTCCAACACGCTGCACAGCTGCTGCCCCCCATCTTTTTCATGAAAGAGAAGCACCCGTCCGTTTCAGACGGGCGGGTGCACAGTTTCTCTCGATTACTGTTCAGCTTCCTGATACACAGCAATGACCTGTTCCACACCCATATCCTTTGCACCCTGGATATATGCATCCCATTCATCAAAGGATTTGGTTCCAAGCATGAAAGCGGTGGCATTCTCACTGAAATAGGTCTTGAGATCCGTCAGATATGTGTTAAGCACATCCTGCTGTTCCTCAGTATAATACTTGTTCAGGCGGCTCGGATTCCAGGTGTAAGCCGCATAAGCGCGGGTCTGCTCGCCCAGC
This sequence comes from Clostridia bacterium, assembly GCA_045617125.1. Taxonomy (GTDB): domain Bacteria; phylum Bacillota; class Clostridia; order Christensenellales; family Aristaeellaceae; genus ZC3RG03. Next base: position 2,306 of record JAZLIA010000060.1, read on the forward strand.
ATGGGAGACATGGCAGAGGAATAGTCATACTGATAACCGCCGAAGGCATCCATGTTGTAGCCATTGTTGTCACGGTAGGTATCCTTGTTCTCCAGATATTCGTTCTGGAATTCAAACTTGTCGCCGTTCTTCACATAATCCACACCTTCGGTTCCGTACCAGGTCTGGATGCCCACTTCTTCACTGTACATATAGTCCAGGAACTTAAAGGCAGCTTCCGGATCCTTGGCAAAGGAGGTCACGCCATAGTTGACTCCCATTACGCTGCGGCCGTATACCACAGGCTCGCCATACTTGTTCTGCAGGCAGGCGATCTGATAGATCGGCTCATCGTTATAGAAATCCCATCCTTCGGTGGAGAGCTGAGATCCATCCACAGCATTGGAGATGAAATCCGGAGTGGAACCGATCGCATCTTCAGAATAAGCCGCAGCCTGCATATCCCAGTTGGCGGAAAGGAAATCCTTGTTGATCAGGTTTTCGTTATACAGCTTGTTCACAAACTGCAGGAATTCCTTGTAATCATCTGTCAGATAATCGCAGTACACCTCGCCATCCTTCACAGAGAAGCCGGAGGTGTTCGGGATATCCACGCCCCAGTACATGGCGAAAACGTTCATATAGGTTTCGCCGCGAACAAACATGGGATATTCATCGGAGGGATCTCCGTTTCCATTCATATCCATGTCGCGTACCTTCACCAGATAATCATACAGATCATCCGTGGTTTTGATATCCTCCATGGTGAGCCCCAGCTGATCCAGATAGCCTTTGTTCAGGATCATGGTGCGGTAGTTGGAATCAGCGGTATAGATATAGGGCAGGAAATAGATATTGCCGTCGGTAAAGGTGATGGCAGCCTCGAGGTTGGGATACTTTTCGAACATTTTCTTGGTGTTGTATCCGTACTTTTCGATCAGGTCATTCAGCGGGGTGAACAGACCGGAGGCGGCAACAGACGCGGCGTTAGCCTGAATCCGCATGATATCCGGCAGATCCTGAGCGGCAGCCAGACGGGGCTGGGCCACATCGTTATAGGTGGAAGAATCCACGATCTCAAGGTCGATATCCACATTGGCATTCTCGAGGACCTTCTGCCACCAGGGCATTTCCAGAACATTTGAACGCCTGGACGCGCCATTCGCGGTCAGGATGGAAAGGGTCACCTTTTCATCAAAAACAGGAGCCGTGCCGGTATAATCCGCGAAAGCGGAAGTCATCGCCAGCATCATCAGGACGACCAGGAGCAGAGATACGATGCGTTTCATTGGGGTTCCTCCTTTTTTTCTGAGTCCGGATTATAAACGAACCCGATTGTTGAACCCATTTTCACGCCGGAAAACACGAAAAGCAATACTCAAATGGTGATTATTCGCCCTTATTCACCAAATGCACATCGGTATCACCTGCTTTTTCCCGGTATTCCATCGGATTCAGGCCGGTGACCTGGACAAAAGCCCGTTTGAAGGTAGTGTAATTGACATAGCCGACATCCATCGCCGTCTGCATGATATTGGCGTTGCCCTGCCGGATCCTTTCCATCGCCTCCTGGATTCTGCGGGAGCGCAGATAATCCGTAAAGGTCTGGCCTGTTATTGCCTTGATCCCTTTTGATATAATGGTTCGATGCTTTCCAAACGCATCCGCAATGATAACGATGTTGAGTTCAGGCTCACGGTAATGCTTATCGATATAATCCACATAAACCTTGGCTTCTTCTATCTGAGCGGGCTGCTCCTTTGCGGAGACCGTCATGCCGCGGCGCGCCTCCGTCTCAAGCGCCCGATAGACATCATAAAGATGATCGATGCCGTGAAAAAGCGGTGAGCAAAAGCAAGGCAGATCATTTCTTTCTCCCCAAGTCTGCCGAAGCATCTGACGATATTCTTCCTTTTCCTCATCGGTAAAGGAGGGGGTGATCCAGATCAGCATGACACAGCCTGCATCCGTGCGCGTTTCAGCGTGAAAATTCCCCTGGTCGATCCGATCCGCGATATCCTCAGGTGCAATGTTTTCCGGATGAAGCGGAAGAAGAAACAGACACAGCGTTCTTTCCTCATGCATCCACGGAAAAACCGAAAGCACGTCCGGGTCGTCAAAATTAAACCATTGATAATGGAGCATGCCATACAGGATATCTTCCCGCGCACGGCAAAGAAGCTGGTCCAGTTGATTTACCCAGCTGCGATTCTCATTGAGCAAACGCACCTGAGCGGTCTTCAGTTCTTCAATACAGGATCGAACATATTCAAACGGTTCCGAAAAATCACTTTCAGCCCCGCCGTTTTCCAACACCAGAGAACGGACCGGCTGCATCAGATGATGATAGATCAGCCTGCTGCAGAGCAAAAGCAGGAGAAGCAGCACTGCAGAAGCCAGAAGGAAAACGGTCAGCCCGCCGCTTATATCCACGGGGTAGAAGGAAAGAGTCAGCTGCAGCTTCGGAGAGCGATATACGGAAGAAGCCGTCACCGGTTTTTTGTCACTGAAATCAGCGGAAAAGAGCAGCTGATCCTCCAGAACCATGCTCACACCGGCAACACGATCATCCAGCAGCGAAACAAGATCCTTCTGGATTTTCGCCGAATCCAGCAGGAGGATCAGGCAGGCAGGATTTTTCCGAACGGAAGGGTCTTCCAGAAGCAGAAACGGATTATCTCCTTCCGCTGTAAATCTTCCTGTTTCCGGGTCCAGTTTCACCTGCACTTCACCATAGATTCGCGCATATTCGTCAAAGGTAAACCAGCCGTTCCGGCAGATAATGGTATCGATTTCCGGTGCCGCCACAAGAAGATCCCGGCCATAGGACGTGGCGATCGCGATATTCCGCATAAAAGTGATGATATCATTCCGCGCCGCACTGTTGAATTCTTCCCGATAATAGCCTACATAATTCATCAGATGATTATACCATCTCTGAGAAAATATCACATTGGCGCCCCTTGCAGCGGCATTGAACGCACTTCCGAAAAGTTCCGTCAGGCTTTCCGTGGTCTCCACGGCATTCTGCTTGTAGGCTTCTTCCGCGGAACGCTCGTTCCGTCCGTACAGAAAGAACATGCCGCCTTCCGCAAGCAAAAAAATCATCAGAGAAGCAAGCATAAAGAAGGCAATCCGTTTTCTTTTTCCTTTCGTTTTCACAGATCGTCCTCCTTTTCCCTTCTCAGCATTTTATCCGTGCAGTAAACTCACCGGTATACTCATTCAGAAAATCTTCCGCCGTTTTCTTCATGCGGACCACGGCGATCTCATCCCGAAAGGAGAACATCGCCAGCATATTGCCCAGATACCGGTCGATGATCTGCACTTTCATAAGCAGCTTTCTCTCTTCCCGCCATGCCGCGGAAACCGCACAATCGTACAGAAAACCGTTTTCTGTTCTCAACCCGGCATGTTCATCCGAATAGCCGTATTGGGGAAATTTGCCAAATACGTTCTTCCCCAGGCCAAAGCGCAGTTCCTTCACGCCCTGTTCATTTTCATAATGCCAAACCGCTGTTCCATCTTCCTCAAAATCGAAACGGAAGGAACGAATTCCAGTCGGATTTTCATCACAGATATAGGTCCTGTGATTCAGTTCATTCTGCCAGGGGGAGCGGGTCTTCCCTGCCAGGCACATCAGATCAAGCGACACAGCAAGGGCCTCGCAGGAAGCAAAGGCTTCCGGGTCCTCCTTTAATGGGTTCGGACCCATTTTCTCCAGAATACAGGTTCTGAAAGCCTGTTCGATCAGTGCCTTGGCGCCCGGATATCCCTGATTGTCCGAGGTGATGGCAAAAATCAGATCCTTTCCGGGAATACAATAGGTCAGCTGGCTTCCCATACCGTTGAAATAGAACCCTTCGTCCTGCAGACACCAGATCAGGTAACCGTAGCCACGGGATTCCCAGTCATCAAAGCCCAATTCGTCGCTATCCACCAGCGGGGACGTCGCTTCCCGCAGATAAGCCTCGCTGAGCAGCCTTTTACCCTGCCACATTCCGTAATTCATCACAAAGCGGGCAAAGGAAGCGATATCCCGGGTCGTACAGATCATGGCCGAATCCCCGAAGCTGTCCTCCGTTTTCGTTTTCAGAATCGTCGCCGTTTGAAAAGTACCCAGATGGCTGAAGAGCCTTTCCCGAAGAAAATCCATTAGGGATCGGCCGGAAAGGCGTTCCACCAATGTACTCAGCACCTGTGCGCCGGGGCTGTCATACTCAAAACGCATCCCGGCAGGCACATCCGCGGTGTTTTCATTCAGATAGAGATGCACCCGGTCCGGATCCGGATGCCGGAACCAGCTTGGCGCGCGCCCGCAGGTTTCCATGTTCAGCATCTGGCGCACCGTTTGATTTTTCAGCACATCCGGCAGCGTCTGTTCGTACTTGTCCGGAAAGAGATCCGCGATCCGGTCATCCAGCGAAAGTTTCCCGTCATCCAGAAGAAACCCCACAGCAACAGCGACCATGGATTTGGTCTGGGAATACATTCTGTGGCAAAGATCCTGATGAAACGGTTTCCAGTAAAACTCTCCGAAGATCTTATCGCCTTTCATCAACAGCACGCTGTGCGTCGCCAGACCGCTCCTGTTCAGACTGCGGATCAGCGCTTCAACATCCCGTGAGGAAATACCCGCTTGCTCCGGTGTGATCTTTTCAAACATATCTTTCATTCTCCTTCAAGGCAATGCCAAACAGAAGTATTAATTTAGCAGCTGGACCGGCCCCAGCAAACCAGACGGCGTAATCTGAACATAGGAAGAAAACCTGTCCGGAATAGCATGGACCAATGTGTTGGATATTTCTATGCGCAGATGATTGATCCCTTTTTGGACTGCTTTTCCGATATCAAATTCATAAGGCGCATCAAAACGGATTCCCAGGTCCTGACCGTTCAGCCATACTTCGGCACAATCTCCCACCTGACCCAGAGAAAGTATTTTTTCGTTTCCTTCTGCGGTAAATTCGGTTTCATACCGCATCCATCCGGAAAAACCGGGATCTCCCGACGGACCTGTAACATTATACAGCTTTTGCAGAGCAACAGAAGGCTCTTCCGCTTTCGCATGATAGGCTTGAAGCGCCATCCTCCAGTTCCATTCCGGTTCCTTTTTTTCTCCGGGTATGGCCATTTCACGCAGATCCTCCGGAATATCCGTCCCAAAGATCAGCATTACAGACTGCCCCCGTTCCAGCTTAAGGGGCATTCTGCCGTTTTCCGCATGGATAAGTGAATACGATCCCAACTGAAGGTCCGCCCGGACGCCCCTCCCCTTCACAGGAAGAACAACCGTTCCATCAAACGCTTCGCTCATGGATTCATTCACAAACAGAAACACATGGGTGTGATCCCGTACAACATGACGAAAACGCAGCAGATCAAACCGATCAGGCAGCCGGACATCTTCTCCTCCGGCAGCCCGGACAGCCTTCTCCAGCGCTTCCGGGAGGATCACTTCCGCATCCGGATCGTTTTCCGGAGCATATCCCGCATAAACGACTTTCATGCCCTGACGTTTCAGCGAATGAAGACAATCCAGCGCCCCCGAAGGCAGCCATTCGCATCCTGGAACGATCAGGATGGGATAGATCATATTGTTCACGCAGAGCCTGCCATTCTGCACGCGGGCATCCTCACACAGAATATCCAGCGGCAGAAAATCATAATTCAGCTGACTGTCATACAGGAGCCTGGCAGGATCCTGTATCATCATCGTCCTTCTTCCGGACCATTCCGCCTCCGCGTGATACAGGATCGCAGCGCTGACGATCTCGACCGCATCCTCCATCAGATGCACCGATCGATTCGTGTAGCGCATCAGTTCCGCAAAAGCCTGGAACTGCGGATTATGCCCTCCCGCGTTGAAATGCGGCGGACAGTCCGGATCCGGAAACAGCGGTGAAAAAGCATGCGGGACAAAACGGTTGATGCCCCGAACCAGCATGTGGTCTATCAGATGCTTCATCATCGGAACCCCTTCCGCCCATCCATAGGCGCCAAACACCTCACACATCGCACGGCCTTTCATTCGTTTCTGAATATGGCTGTGTGAGGCTGCGAGGCGAGCCAGGGCATAGTCAAAAAAGCGGGAAGAAGCAAAATTTCCTGATAAAATGGACGCGTGATCAAAATGCGCCATGCCGGGCATCACCTGATGGAGCACCACGTCGATTCCGGCCATATCCTGACCATCCAGCGCCCGGAAATAGTGTCCGGCACTCTGCCCCATCCGTGCATGCGCATTCATATCCTCAATGATATGCCCAATATATTCCACGCCGTGTTCCCTGCACCAGGAACCGATCTGTTCACTGAAATGCCGTTTCCACAGCTTTGTAATCGCATCCATATAGGCGACACGGATCTTTTCCATTTGTTCCGTTCCCGGGAACCAGAGCGACGGCAGAAGACCGCAGGCTGCTTCACCAAACTGGTTCTGAAGCAGGGCCATCACTTCGTCCGTCCATGGAAGCGCCAGGCCGGGCTGACCCAGCATCTGGCCGTACATCCCCGCCATGTTGCAGTTACGGTAAGTCTGCATATTTCCCAGAGACGGTTCATCCGAAAAAAAGCCCGCGATCACATTGCCGAAATACCGGGCGTAATGTGCGTAATGCGGTTCATAGACCGCCTCGATCAGAACCTTGACCGATTCCGGATCGATCATATGGATATATTCAGGATAATAGGCTCCTCTTCTGGATTTCCAAAGAGCCATCACCCGCCAGACGCCTTCAGGAATATCCCAGAAAACATAGCCGTCCTGAACCCGGGAGGTGAGATCGACCGTCTCACTGCTCCAGGTCTCTGCTTCCTCTGTGCGTCGGCAGGCATAAACGCCAAGCAGGATCTCATCTCCCTGCCCCATGCGATTCAGAAGGATCGCGTGTTCCGGTGCGGGACCCACCACATCCGCGTGATCTTCCAGAAGATGCCATTTTCGAAGATGCGGATACTTTCTGACTGCCAAACCATTGGCATATCCGGTCGGGAAATGCTTATCATCCAGGATCCAGACCTTCATGCCGCGTTTTTCCGCTTCCGACAGCAGAACATCCATATCGTCCCACCATTCCTGTTCGCAGAAATGTTCATGCGGCCTGGATTCCACACAAAAAGCCCTCGCCCCGCTCTGCCATACAGATTCGACCAGTTCAGGCAGCTCATTGCGATGGCCGTCATGCATCCACAGGAAAGGCAGGAGATAATTTTCCTCCTGTCCTTCCATCACTTCGCACAATCTCACATCCATACAAGCAGCTCCCCCGTTTTTCAGTGCCATCAGAAAATGCTTTTCCGGAAGCTTTCCCCTTCCGCCCGGATCAGCTTCAGCCAGGGCAGCACAAGATCAGGATCCTGGTTGAAGGCCCGATTGGTCTGCATAAATACTTCGAAGTTGAGATCGCCGCTGTAGCCCACCTCTTTCAGTGCCGTAAGGAAACCTTTCCATTCAAATCCGCCCGTCAGCGGCGCAACATGGGCGTCTGAATTACCCGGGTTATCATGCAGATGCAGTGCGCGGATCCGTTTTCCCAGCATTCGCACAAAAGCCACAGGATCCTTCCCCAGCAGGTTCAGATGGCCCGTATCAACGCAGAACCCAAAGGCATCCGGCCTTCCCGCACGCTCGTTCAACCGGTCGATATACCGTACCGCCATGTCCGCCTCCGCACAGCAGCCGTCCAGATACAGGCCGTCCTTATATACATACAGGTTTTCCAGGCAGACCGTCGTTTTTTTATCCCGCAGGAAATCCGCCAAAGGGCCATAGAAGCGCATATTCAATGCTTCCGTTTCTTCCTCCGTCATATCGCTGACCCGATTGACTCCATGAATAACAAGGCACGGACATCCAACTGCTTCCATCAGTTCGATCGTACGTTTATTCATCTCCACAGACCAATCCACCACTTCCGGATGACCATAAACATGCGGCGGGAAAATGGCATGTGCCTGGCAAAATGCCAGGCCCTCCCTGCGGATAGCCTTCAGCGAAGGCTCATAATACGACAGGATCTCATCCAGGCTTTTTTCAAACAGGCAATTTCCGAGATATTCCAGATCCAGGATCTTAGAAGGCTTGATGCCATGATCCACATTCCAGTCAATGCCTTCAATGCCGGCTTCAGCGATCAGGCCATATCCCCGGTCCACACCAAACTGCAGAGGCAGATCTCCGGACTGAATTGATATTTTCTTCATTTTCTTCTTCCTCCCCGCTGTCTTCCGCATCGATCAGGGCCTTCATAAGCTGCTCACGATCCGCATCAATATATCATAAGCTGCCGGATCCCGATTCTATACTCCCTGATGTTTTTTATTCTTTTGATCTATTTTCTCTTTCCAAACTGCAAAACGCAATACACAAATGGTGATAATTCCGCATTTTCACCAAATGCCTGTTCCCATATCAAAATACCACGATCCTGTTTCATCGTCAACGGCCTTCAAACATGCCTCCGGGCGATCGCTCAGGCAATCTGCATGGGGACGGGGAATAGGACCCGTTATCAAACACAGAACAGGAAAACTCAAAGAATCGGGCATGATTCCGACACTTCAAAAAGCTTTCCGAAGCACAGCACGCACCTCGGAAAGCTTTTGGGCTGACTTTTTAATTTACTTCCGGCATCCCAGCAGATACTGCCCGGCGCCCAGATAGTTCATTTCACAGAAGATTCTGCCGGTGATCGGGTCCGCCTTAATAATGACAGGCAGTTCAGTCACATTGCCGTTTTCATCGATGTAGAGGCCAAAGATCGCTTCTTCATCCTCATTTTCCAACATATTGACTTCCAGCTTCACGGTCATCATTTTCTCAACAGGGAAGAACGTTTCATCTTCCACAGTAAGGGCAAAACTGATGAACCGGGCTTCAGACATCGCTTCCACATTTTCAGGCAGCACTGTTTCATCCACTTCACTTTCCGTGATCACCAGACTGAAGCTTTCTGCCCCCTCCTGATCCATCACAGCGGCAAGCGCATGGGTGTCAAGGGCGATCTCAGCCTTACCAGAAAGATCCGCCACCGCAACGGCATCCACTTTCTTATCAGCAAAAGAGGTGATGAGAACACTGGAAATGATCAGATCCACTTTTTCTGCAGCCGTTTCGCCAGTCGCTTCAGCCTGCTGCGGGCGGATCATGACCTGCACCTGACCTTCTTCATTCCTGATCACTTCTGTTTCCACCGTGATGCTGCTGTCGCTGCTAATGACGATCTCATCCTCGCAAAGAGCTTGCACTTCTTCCTCCGTCACAGGAGCAGGCTCATCCGTCGGAGTGGGAACCGGAGTAGGTTTCACGGTAGGTACAGGAGTGGGAACCGGAGTGGGTTCCGCTGTAGGTACGGGAGTGGGAACCGGAGTGGGTTCCGCTGTAGGTGCAGGAGTGGGAACCGGAGTGGGTTCCGCTGTAGGTGCAGGAG
>JAZLIA010000061.1:0-6873 GCA_045617125.1 Clostridia bacterium
AGTCAGGGTGTTCTCGTTCACAGAATACACGATGGTCTTCAGATCGTTGCCGGCAGGAGCGGAAATAACGACCTTCTTGGCGCCGGCCTTGATGTGAGCCATGGACTTTTCCTTGCTGGTGTAGAAGCCGGTGCACTCAAGCACCACATCCACCTTCAGCTTGCCCCAGGGGCAATTGGCAGCGTCTTTTTCGGCATAGATCTTGATCTCGGTACCGTCAACGATGATGGAATCTTCAGTGGCTTCAACCGTGTGCTTGTCTTCGCCGATCGCGCCGCAGTAACCCTTCTGGGCGGTATCGTACTTGAGCAGATGAGCCAGCATGGCGGGGCTGGTCAGATCGTTGATGGCAACAATTTTATAGCCCTTGGCGCCGAACATCTGACGGAAAGCAAGACGACCGATACGGCCGAAACCATTGATAGCAACCTTAACCATAGGAAACAACCTCCCTTAAAATGAATTACAGTTCACAGCCCTCATTTACGGGCCTTGAACATTATATCCTATATAATGCGCCTTGACAAGTGTTTTACGCCGTTTTTGTCCCATCGGGCAAAACTTGTCCCGCATAAAAAGGACTTTTTTATCCCAGCATCTCCTTCAGATACATTCCCGTGTAGCTGGCGGGGTTTTCCTTCACTTCCTCCGGGGTGCCCGTGGCGATCACCTGTCCGCCGCCCTCGCCCCCCTCGGGTCCCAGGTCGATCAGGTAATCCGCGCTCTTGATCACATCCAGGTTGTGCTCGATCACCAGCACGGTGTTGCCCTGATCGGTCAATTTCTGCAGCACCCGGATCAGCCGGTTCACATCATCCAGATGGAGGCCGGTGGTGGGTTCATCCAGCAAAAGCAGGGTGCGGCCGGTCGCCCGGCGGCTCAGCTCCGCTGCCAGCTTCAGCCTCTGGGCCTCGCCGCCGGAAAGGGTGGTTCCGGGCTGGCCCAGCTTTAAATATCCAAGGCCCACCTCATAGAGCGTCTGCAGCTTTTTGGAAATGCCGGGGTGGGCGTCAAACACGTCAAGGGCTTCCTCAACGGTGAGGTTCAGCACATCCGCGATGCTCAGCCCCTTATATTTCACCTCCAGCGTTTCCCGGTTGTAACGGCTGCCGCGGCACACCTCGCAGGGCACATACAGATCGGCCATGAAATGCATTTCAATGCGGATGAGTCCGTCCCCCTCGCAGGCTTCGCACCGCCCGCCCTTCACGTTGAAGGAAAAACGGTTTTCTTTATAGCCCCGGGACTTGGCCTCCGGGGTCATGGCATACACCTTGCGTATCATGTCAAACAGCCCGGTGTAGGTGGCAGGGTTGCTCCTGGGACTGCGCCCGATGGGCGACTGATCGATATCAATGATCTTATCCAGCTGCTCCACGCCGGAAAGGGTGTCATAATCCGCGTGATGGAAGCGGGCCCGGTTCAATTGATGCCGAAGGGCCGTGGCCAGAATGCCGTTCACCAGGCTGCTCTTTCCGCTGCCGGAAACGCCGGTGACCGCGCAGAAAACACCCAGTGGGAACGAAGCGGTGATGTTTTTCAAATTGTGCTGCCGTGCGCCGGTCACCGTGAGCCAGCCGGTGGGAAGCCTGCGCTTTTCCGGCACCGGGATCCGCTTTCTTCCGCTCAGATACTGGCCGGTGATGCTGTCCCTGGCATTGATCACATCCTGCACCGACCCGGCAGCCACAATGTTTCCCCCGTGCTCCCCGGCCCCGGGGCCGATATCCACCAGATAATCTGCGCTGCGCAGGGTCTCCTCATCGTGTTCCACCACGATCAGGGTGTTTCCCAGGTCCCTCAGGTGCTTCAGCGTGGAAAGCAGCTTTCGGTTATCCCTCTGGTGCAGGCCGATGGACGGCTCATCCAGCACATACAGCACCCCCATCAGGCCGCTGCCGATCTGCGTGGCCAGGCGGATGCGCTGGGCCTCGCCGCCGGAAAGCGTGGCCGCCGCCCGGGACAGGGTGAGGTAATCCAGACCCACATCGCACAAAAAGCCCAAACGGGCATCCACTTCCCGAAGGATGGGCCTGGCGATCAGCGTCTGATTTTCACCCAGGGTGAGATGATTTAAGAATTCCCGGGCAGACCGGATATTCTGGTCGCACACCTCAATAATGTTGCGGCCGTTCACCGTCACGGCCAGGCTTTCCTTTTTGAGGCGTTTTCCAAAGCACACCGGGCAGGGCTGGGCGCTCATGTATTCCTCATAGGCGGCCTTCATCATATCGCTCTGGGTCTCGGCATAGCGCCTTTCCAGAGAGGGGATCACCCCTTCAAACGCAGTGGAATACTCCCTGAAGCCGTTTCCGCTTTCAAAGCGTACGCGGATCTTTTCTTCCCCGCTGCCGTAAAGGATCAATTTTCGCTGCTGCCCGGTCAATTCCTCAAACGGGGTCTCAATGCTGAAGCCGTAATGCCGGGCCAAGGCGTCAAAGATCATGCCTGCGCCGGAACGCTCATCGCCGCTGTTCCATCCCATCGCCTTCACCGCGCCATCCTTCAGGGAAAGAGAGGCATCCGGCACCACCAGCTCGGGGCTGATCTTCATCAGGCTGCCTATGCCGCCGCAGCCGGGGCAGGCGCCGTAGGGATTATTGAAGGAAAACATGCGGGGAGTAAGCTCCTCCATGTTGATGCCGCAATCCGGGCAGGCATAATTCTGGCTGAAGATCATCTCTTCGCCGCCCACGATCTGTACCGCGGCCAGCCCGCCGGAGCGCTTCATGGCCACCTCCAGGCTGTCGCACAGCCGGCGGCGTATGCCCTCCCTGATCACAAGACGATCCACCACCAGATCGATCTGATGCTTTTTCTGCTTATCCAGAGGGGGCACATCGTCGGTTTCGTAAATTTCGCCGTCCACGCGCACGCGCACAAAACCGGCCTTCAGCGCATCCTCCATGAGCTTGGTATGCTCGCCCTTGCGGGCGCGCACAACGGGGCTGAGCAGCAGCAGTCGGGTACCCTCCGGCAGGCTCTCGATCGCGTCCGCCATCTCATCCACGCTCTGGCGGCGGATCTCCTTGCCGCATTCCGGGCAATGAGGGGTGCCAATGCGGGCATACATCAGCCTCAGGTAATCATATATTTCCGTCACCGTGCCCACGGTGGAACGGGGGTTCCGGGCCGTGGTCTTCTGGTCGATGCTCACGGCGGGGCTGAGGCCCTCGATCATGTCCACATCGGGTTTATCCATCTGCCCCAAAAACTGCCTGGCATAAGCACTCATGCTTTCCACATAGCGGCGCTGTCCCTCAGCATAAATGGTGTCAAAGGCCAGGCTGCTCTTTCCGCTGCCGGAAAGCCCGGTGAACACGATAAGCCTGTCCCTCGGCAGGGTGACCGATACGTTTTTCAGGTTATGCTCCCGTGCTCCCCGCACGATAATCTGGTTTTCCAATTCTTCATTCCTCCGTATTTGGAAGGATCCTCCTTCGCTTTCTGCGTAAAGGGCGATCCCTCAGCTCAATATGATAAGCATATTCCGTTCCGGACGCAAGAGGCGGTTTTAATATAGCAATATCCAATAATTGGAAAACAATCGTTTCCATATAATGGTAATATGCTTTTTGTAAAAAATAAAAGCAATATTTGCGCAGAAAATCGCAATATCGAGGTTTGCTTTTGTGCTTTTTGTGCTATAATAAATAAGGAATATGCATCCTCTCCGTTCAAAGAGAAGATGCGCAATACAATTCTATATCATGTTGCAGGAGGTAAGAACATGAGTAAAAACCTGTGCCTTATTCTTGCCCTCGTCATGGTGATCACACTGATGCCCATGGCCCTGGCCGAAAACACCGAAGCGCCCCGCGCATATTTCCCCTATCCCGGGGAACTGGAAAACCTTCCCGAGCAGCCCTCGCTTCCCGACCTTTTCACCTTCTTTGATGCTTCCGCCGATCCCGACGGCACCGGAAAAGTTGAGACCGCGGAGCAGTGGGATGCCCGCGCGGCTGAGATACGCGACCTTGCACAGTATTATCTCTACGGCGCACGAATGGATCCTCTCAAGAGCGACACCACGGTGACCGCCGTGCGGGAGAACTACGAATATCGCTGGGCCGACGGTATCATGGCCGGCGCACCCAGCATGTTCGGCTACACCGCCCTGCCCCTGCTGCCCGAGGGAAGCTACACCTGCACCGCGATGGATTTCTCCATGTGGGGAATGGGCATGTTCTATAACAACTTTGCCCCCGATGAGAAATTCGTGTATGCCGGTGAAGGCTTCCAGATGCCGGAAGGCGTTAACGACTGGAAAGACGGCGACACCTGGGCTGAGCACGCCGACGCTGTTTCCCGCGTGACCCTTCCCACCGTGACAGTGGATATGCTCATCCGCGATACCAACCCCGAAAACGCCGCTTACATAAGCGATGCGGCCGCAGAGGGCATACCCTTCTCCTTCAGCATCCGCTTCCCCGCTGAGGCCCCCACTGTGAACGGCGTGGTGCGTGACACGAAAGCCAGCCGCAACGGAACCGGTTATCCTCTTGTGGTCGCGATCAGCGGCCTGTCAGAGGAGCAGATCGTGACCCTCAATGAGAACGGCTATGCCTACATTCAGGTGAACGACACTGCCGACCCCGATAACGGCCAGGTGAGCGTATACGAAAAGCTGTATCCTCCCAAGGATATCGTGGTATACAACGACAACCACACCGAGAATGAATACAAAGTGGACAGCGGCGATCTGATGCATTCCGGATGGATCGCAAGCCGTGCCCTGGACGCGATCGAAAACTACATGGCCCTCTCTGATGAAGAAAAGGCCGCTCTCAACAGCAACGTGATCCTGCCCGACATCGACGTATATTCCTCCGCGGTCACCGGATGCTCCAACAACGGCAAGCGCGCCCTGATGGCCGCGCTGTATGACACCGGCGACAACGGCGACACCCGCTTCGACATCGTTGCTCCCGATGATTCCGGCGCAGGCGGCACCACCGGTTTCCGCTACATCACCGAGGGCAGGCTGTTCAGCTACGAGCCCCCCATCCAGAACGTGGGCGGCATGGTGGAAGTGCACGACTTTGCCTACGGCCTCAACGAAACCATGCAGCGTGCCGTGCAGAACACCGGCGAGGATATGTGGTTCTCCGACCGGGCGCAGATCTTCACCGTTCGTCCCGACCTGGCCGACAACACCCCCTTTGATTCCCACTCCATTCTGGCTTCCTTTGCCACAGCGAAAGAAGAACGCTATCTGCTCACCTGGACCGGCGAAGGTCAGGACGCCTGGGGCAACCACCCCGACACCGTGCTGAACATGCTGGCTGCCAGGGAAGCCTTTGAGCTGATCGGCCAGGGCGGCAATGTGATGGTGGTGGCCCGTGACCAGGCTCATGCCAATCAGGACCGTGACCTTCCCGAGCTGATCGCGGTGATGGATCATCTGTTCTACGGCTGCGAAAAGTTCACCCGCAGGCACTTTGACACCCTTACCACCAACGGCCGCGACGCCATCGACGGCAGCGGCACCATCCTGCCCGAAAAGGTGTTTGACAGCGCGTTCGAAATGAGCCGTCATCCTTATTATATTTCCTCCGCGATGATCAAATGGAGCCGTCCCGGCAAGCACATCCTGTGGACCGAGCAGAACAATGTGACCGAGGGCGTGCCCATGACCTTCGAGTTCCACACCGATGCCGACAAGGTGGAGCTGACGCTCACCGACGGCACCGTGCTTTCCGCCGATGTAAACGACGGCATCGCTCTCATTTCCATCACTGCCGAGCAGGCAAAGGCCGGCCGATACAGCGCTTCCACCGTGGGCAAGCTGGATAAGAGGACCATCGAGATCTGCGGCTGGACCATCAGCGACGCTCTTCGTCATTCCATTTCCGATAACAGTGCGCTGGGTCACGACGCCGGCTCCGGTATCTGCTTCACAACACAGCTGACCAACTACGACAGCGTTTCCGATCCCGTGCGTCTCTACCTGAACGGCGAAGAAATGCCCGCCGACATTTACGACTACGACAACAAAGTGACCCTCCCGGACGGCACCGTGGTTCCCCAGAGCGGCTATCTGCAGCCCTTCGGCGCCACCATCACCCTGTATCCCGACACCATGGGCTACAATGTGCCCATGGGCGACACCGTTGTTTACTCCATGCGCAACGCGAAGATCGAAGCGCTTCAGGGCTTCACCCTCGCGCTGGATATCGAGCTTGAAAAGTATGCGCCCAGTGCCGGCCGCATGCGCTTCAAGACCACCTATAACACCATCAGCACCCAAACGCCCGTGTGGCAGCCTCAGCTGCGGCAGAACACCCCCGCTGCCGGCCTTCCCAAGGATGAAGACCGCTGGCCCATCCTGGGCAACTGGGTGTATGATTACGATGCAAACGGCGAGCTGAAGCCCGTGGACGAGATCCGTCCCCTTTACACCGCCGAAACCGGATCCGCCTTCAAGGTTCAGATCTCTGTGGCGGAAGCGGATCAGAACGGCTTTGCCATCGTGTTCAGCGAGCCTGTCAACAAAAATGACTTTGCCCTGGCCGTCAACACCGTGCCTGGCTTCACCTTTACCTGGAACGAGGAAGGCACCCGCGTCAGCGTCAACTATGATGCTCCCGCTCCTGCCGGTTCCGAAGTGACCGCATTCGTGTTCCGCTGCGTGGATATGGACCGGAACATGATCTCCGGCCCCGTGCAGCTGACCGCCGCGGTCAACTGACCCAATTTTCCCCGGCGGCAAGTCGGAGGCCAAGCGGTCTTAGGGAGACAATTACTGCCTTCAACTCCTTGGCTCACAGAACGACATGGCTACGACCCGACTTGTGGATATGGACCGGAACATGATCTCCGGCCCCGTGCAGCTGACCGCCGCGGTCAACTGACCCAATTTTCCCCGGCGGC
>JAZLIA010000062.1:0-16019 GCA_045617125.1 Clostridia bacterium
CCGCGCTGCGATTTTTCGACTGCTCCCGAAAACGATCAGCGGCGTGATGACGGCGGTCGCGACATCAAGGGCCGCGATGCACGCGATCACGGTCATGAGAAATGGCGCCCGGGCGGCGTTGCCTCCGGACAGGCACTCATCCATCATTGCTCTGGAAGCAAAAAGCATGCCAACGGTTGCCGCCGCGGAAAGAAGATAAAGGAACAGAAGAACCAGGCAGTCTTTTTTATTTTCCCTGAAGCGCCGAATGACAGGCGCGAAAAAACTTTCCGGTTTTCCCTCCGGCACAAAGCTTTCCGCGGGAGTAAATACAATGGCCGTACTCCCCTCAAGCTTCTTCGCGAACGCTTCCTCAGTGATGGCGTATCTGCCGTAACTTGAGCTGTTCAGACAGATCTTCCTGTTTTTGAATCCGGTAACGATTTCATAATATCGACCGGAACGGATCACGACCGGCATCTTCTGAGCCCGGATGATGTCAGGCGCCGGGTTCCGGATAACCTCCGCCGAAAGCCCGAAAGCCGCGCCGGCCGCGATCATCTGTCTGACCGATGTATTGTTGCGTGACGCGAGACACTCCTGACGGATCATTTCCATCGATGGATACTTTTTATACCATGCGAGGATCATCGCGAGAGTCGCCATGCCGTTCTCCTCGGTATGAAGCTGCATGATCAGCGGTACTTTATACATTTTTATAGACATTGTGGTACAGATGAACAAGGCTGACATAACCAAGCGATTTCAGTTTGCTGTAGGAAGCCCTGTACTGTGCCTTTCCCCATTTCTCTGTCAGCACATAACGCGCGCAGTGCTGGATCCAGTGATCAAGTTCCCGGAGGCTGTCATCCTTTGTAATATACGGGAAATAACGCATGGCATAGTTTGTTTTCTTTTTTTCATTCCTGCTCACAAAAGGCATGAGCGTTTTCTGCAGGAACCGGCGGGCGGCTTCTTCATGGGAAATCCCTGTCCGTCGCATGTCCTGTACGGCCCGTTTCGCCGCGATCGTTTGCTTGCATTTGATTTTTTTGATCGACTCGTGCGAAACGGTTATATCAGCGCCCTCAAAACGCATGCCCATGATGGTGATCGGCTCATTCGGAGAAAAAAGCTCGGTTTTGACTTTTTTTAGCTCCAGCTTGTTTTCTCTTGCCATATCTCGAAGCTTGATCAGCAGGGTAAAGATCCTGTGGTCTTCCCGGCACAGCACCAGGATATCATCGGTAAAGCGGCAGTAAAAATCGCAATGGGTCTGGAAATATTCATCAATCTCCATCAAATAGACATTGGTGAAAAAACCGGCCAGCGGACACCCCGGAAGAGCAGACAAATACTTGTCAATGATCTGCCCGTTATGTTTGTATTGATTGCGGCGGATCAGCCATTCAAGGAATGCCATGAATTCCGGATCGTGCGTGAAAATGCCGGAAAGCTTCCGGATCAGGATATCCTGATCGATATTCGTGGAATAGCTTTTCATATCCGTCTTAAAAGCAAAATACTGAGTCGACTCATCGCCGATCTGGCGGTGGATCTCCTTGACCAGGGTGCCGTTATTTTTATTCAGGCGGAACGAATACAATCCGTCCGAAAAAAGATGGTCATACAGGCGGATCAGCACGTACCCCATAAACCCGAGCAGGAACTGGTCTGTTCCCTTGAAGACATAAAGCGGCCGTTTTTCGCCGATAGTGTTTTTCTCGATCTCGGCAAGACGCGGCAGGTGCAGAAACCATTCGCCCCTGCGGAGCCTTTCCACATCCGCGGCAAGTGCGCCGCCTGTTATATAATCTTTCAATGCCCGAAACTTGCCCTGATTCGCGGTTTTGTCCTTCCTGCTTTCAACAAACCCCTGTTGAAATTCCGGATCCAACAATGCATCAAACATTTTTCTCATATCGTATCACCTTGCCACATCAGAAATAATCATGTTTGGAACGCAGGAAGAGACCTTTGACGTCCGTATCATCAGATAACAGAAAACTGTCCAACAAAAACCTGTCAGACAGTTTCATGCATAAACCGGGAGATTCTTTAGTGGATGATTGAACATCAATCAAATAACCGGTTATCTGCAAAACCTTTTTGATGGTTACTGCCTGATGTCCCTGCAGATGTGCTCACGGTAACCATGAACACGCTCCCGGATACGACAAAGAACGACAATGTCTTTCTCCGTCACTATAATACATTATAATGTAGAGGAGCTGCACTTGTCAAGGTAGTTTAAAAAAATCAACAAGAGTTTCAAAAATCGCAGCAAGAGTGGCAAGCGGCGATTCTTTGTGGTATACTAAAAATGGGAAGGGAGCGGACGGATGAAAAGAAGGCTGAATTGTGCGCTGGTCGCACATGTGGATGCGGGAAAGACCACCCTCAGTGAGGGCATGCTGTTTTTTGCGGGCATGCTTCGGAAACAGGGCAGGGTGGATCACGGCGATTCTTTCCTCGATGGCGACAAGCTGGAAAGGGAACGGGGGATTACCGTGTTTTCCAAGCAGGCCCAGATGGAACTGGAAAATGTGTCGGTCACGCTGCTTGACACCCCCGGCCATGCCGATCTTGGCGCCGAAGCGGAAAGGGTGCTCAGCGTCTGCGACGCGGCGATCCTGCTGATCAGCGCCACGGAGGGGATCCAGGCCCACACCGAAACGATGTGGAAGCTGCTGAGGCAGAACCGGATCCCAACGCTCATTTTTATCAACAAAGCCGATATGCCCGGCGCGGATGTGGATGCGGTGCTGAAAAGAATGCGCCGCGTGCTGTCCGACCGATGTGTGATGTTTGACCGCGGGGATACGGATGAAGAAGCGGCCCTTTCAAGTGACGAAGCGCTGGAGGAATTTACCCTGAAGGGGTGTCTCTCGGAGGACATGCGGCGTGAATTGTTCGATCAGTGCCTGCTTTTCCCGTGCCTGTCGGGCAGCGCCCTTAAAATGCAGGGGATTGGCCGGCTTGTGAGTCTGCTTTGCGACATCACAAAGGAAAAAAGCTGGCCGGAGGAATTTTCAGCCCGGGTCTATAAGATCACAAGGGACAGGCAGGATACGCGCCTTACCTGGCTGAAGGTGACCGGTGGGAAGCTTACCGCCCGACAGAGTCTGCGCTATATCGGCCCGGATGGGCAAAGCTATGAAGAAAAGGTCGAGCGCATCCGGATTTATTCCGGAGAAAAAGCCATTCAGGTGGAAGAAGCGGAGGCAGGCGGCGTTTACGCGGTGGCGGGGCTCACCCGCACCTACGCGGGCCAGGGCCTGGGCGGAAACACGAAGGATGCCCGTCCCGGACTGGAACCGGTGTTCCGCTGCCGTCTCCATGCTCCCCGAACGGACGCGGATGCCCTTCTCAGGGCTGTGCGTCTGCTGGAGGAGGAGGACCCGCTCCTGCGCGTGGAATGGGATTCTGCGCTCCGTGAGGTAAGTGTGCAGCTGATGGGCGAAATGCAGAAGGAAGTGCTGCTCTATCGCCTGAAGGACCGGTTTGGTATGGAGGCCTTCGCTGAGGACGGGGGGATCCTGTACCGCGAAACCATATTGAATACTGTGGAGGGCGTAGGCCATTATGAACCTCTCCGCCATTATGCTGAGACCCATCTGCTTTTGCAGCCTCTTGAAAGGGGACAGGGACTGATCTTTGACAGTCAGCTTTCTGAGGACGTTCTGGAACGAAACTGGCAGAGGCTGATCCTGACCCATCTGTATGAAAAACAGCATCTGGGAGTGCTGACCGGCTCTCCCATCACCGATATGCGCATCTCGCTCGTGAACGGGCGAGCCCATCTCAAGCACACGGAGGGCGGTGATTTCAGGCAGGCTACCTATCGGGCGGTGCGCTGCGGCCTGATGAAGGCGAGGAGCCAGCTGCTGGAACCGATGTATGAGTTTTTGCTGGAGGTGCCGGGAGAATACCTGGGCCGCTGCATGAATGATCTTGACCGGATGAAGGCTGTTTTTGAGATCCGGGAAAACACCGGGGAAAGGGCGCAGGTGACCGGCACCGCGCCGGTTCGGCTCATTCGCTCTTATGCGCGGGAGGTGAATGCCTTCACCGGCGGCCGGGGAAGGCTCAATTGTTCCTTTTCGGGCTATGCTCCATGCGCGGACGCGGAAACGGTGATAAAGGCCCGGGGATATGATCCCCTGAGGGATGTTTTGAACACGCCGGATTCGGTGTTCTGCTCCCACGGAGCGGGCTTTACGGTTCCCTGGGATCAGGTGCAGCAGTATATGCATTTGCCGGCGTGGTCGCCGGAGAGGAAGCCGGAGCAGGAAAAAACCGATGCTCCGCAGCCTGCAGTCTCCCAAAAGAAAACGAGGACTTCGCTTGAAGAGGATAAGGAACTGATGCGGATCTTTGAACGCACATACGGTCCGATCCGCTCCCGGGCTTTCGACCGGCCGCCGAAAGAGATGCCGGAATTAAGAAAGCAGGAGATCCTGCTTCCCCAATCCGAATATCTTCTGGTGGACGGGTACAACGTGATCTTTGCCTGGGAGGAACTGAAAAAGGCTGCGAAGGACAGCCTGGAGGATGCGCGTCAGCTTTTGATGGACCTTCTCTGCAACTACCAGGGGGTGTGGGACGGCAAGGTGATACTGGTGTTCGATGCTTACCGGGTACGCAATAATCCCGGAAAGAGCGGTCCCTACCGGAACATCACCGTGGTGTACACAGCCGAGGCGGAAACAGCAGACAACTATATCGAAAAATTTACGGCCAATATCCGGAGGCCTTACAGTATGCGGGTGGTGACCGGGGACGGCATGGAGCAGATCATCACCATGGGACACGGGGCTTTGAGGACATCGGCCCGGGAATTCCGTGAGGAAATGGAAAAGGTGAATATCGGCATACGCAGGTTTATCGAAAGCAACTACCGGCCAGGCAGCGGAAAGCAGGTGGCGGAAGCCATGAGACGGGCCCTGGCGGACGAAAAACAATAAAGAAATACTGGAGGAATTTCGATCATGGATCATGTAACCAGAATTGCCGGAGAAATGAACATCCGGCCCAATCAGATCAAAGCGGTGGTGGAGCTTCTGGATGGCGGCAACACCATTCCTTTCATTGCCCGTTACCGCAAGGAAGCGACCGGTGCACTGGATGATCAGCAGGTGCGCGATATCAGCGAACGGCTCGAATATCTGCGGGGACTTGAAAAAAGAAGAGATGAGATCGTTTCTTCTCTGTCAAACCTGGGGATCCATGATGAGGAACTGGAAAAGAAGCTGAACGATGCGGAGACCCTCACCGAACTGGAGGATCTGTACCGTCCCTTCCGCCCCAAGCGCCGTACCCGCGCGATGATCGCAAGAGAACATGGGCTGGAGCCGTTTGCCCAGTGGCTGCTGGAGCAGCTGCCCGGCGCGAAGGTGGAAAAGGAAGCGGAAAAATACATTGACGCCGAAAAGGAAGTGCCCGATGCGGAAACCGCGATCGGCGGCGCAAAGGATATTATTGCTGAAATGATCTCGGATGATGCGGCCCTTCGTAAGGAAGAGCGGGAGCTGCTCTTCAGGGAAGCGGTCATCCGTTCCAAGAAAGCCAAAGAAGAAGACAGTGTATATGCCATGTATTATGATTATTCCGAAAAGGTATCCCAGGTCGCACCTCACCGGGTGTTGGCTCTCAACCGCGGTGAAAGGGAGGAATTCCTGAAGGTGACTGTAGAGCCCCCGGAGGAAAAGTGCCTAAAGCTGATCTGGAAAAACTATGTGAAGGAAGCGGAAACGCCGGCGCTCGATCCCCGGAGGGCCGCGCAGAATGCAAATTCCGCCTTTGCACTGGCCCTGGCCAGAGCGAAGATGACCGAGAGCCCCAAAGGACCCTCAGAGGCTACTCCTGTGGTGAAGGAGGCCTGTGCGGATGCCTGGGAGCGGCTGCTGTTCCCTTCCATGGAAAGAGAAGTGAGGAACGAACTGACGGACAGGGCCAATGTTCAGGCGATCCGCGTGTTTTCAGATAACCTGCATCAGCTGCTCATGCAGCCTCCGATCAAGGGCAAAGTCACCCTGGGAGTGGACCCCGGTTTCCGCACCGGCTGCAAGCTGGCGGTGGTGGACGAGAACGGCAAGGTGCTGGAAACGGGAGTGGGCCAATTCACGTTGCCTGGTATGGAGCAGGCCAAAGCGGCCGCCGCAAAGCTGATCAAAGGCATGGTGAAGCGCCATAATGTGACTGCCGTGGCTATCGGCAACGGCACGGCCAGCCGTGAAAGCGAACAGTTTATCGTGTCGCTGCTGCCTGAAATGCCGGGGGTGGCCTATATGATTGTGAGCGAGGCGGGAGCCTCGGTGTATTCCGCCAGCAAGCTGGCTCAGGCGGAGTTTCCCCAGTTTGATGTGACACTGCGTTCCGCGGTCTCCATTGCCCGCAGAATGCAGGATCCCCTGGCCGAGCTTGTGAAGATCGATCCGAAGGCCATTGGCGTGGGGCAGTATCAGCATGACCTGAAGCAGAATGAACTGACGGACGCACTGGATGGCGTGGTGGAGCAATGCGTGAATGCGGTGGGCGTGGAGGTGTCCACGGCTTCGCCTTCATTACTTTCCCATGTGGCGGGCATTGGTCCCGCGCTGGCTAACAATATCGTGGCTTACCGGGAGGAAAACGGTATACCCAGCCGTGCGGCGCTGAAAAAGGTGCCCAAGCTGGGGCCCCGGGCTTTTGAGCAGTGTGCGGGCTTCCTGCGTGTGGCCAGCAGCAAAAATCCGCTGGATGCCACAGGCGTGCATCCTGAAAGCTATGAAGCCGCGAAGGAGCTGATCGGCAGGCTGGGGCTGGATATCCGGGATATCCGTAACGGAGGCATCCCCGGTGTGGACGAAATGGCGAAAAAATACGGCATCAATAAGCTGGCTGAGGAACTGGGCATCGGTCTGCCCACCCTGAATGACATTATTGCGGAGCTTAAAAAGCCCGGGCGGGATCCCCGTGAGGAACTGCCCCAGCCGGTGCTGCGCAAGGATGTGCTGGATCTGAAGGATCTGCAGCCCGGCATGGAATTGACCGGGACTGTGCGCAATGTGATCGATTTCGGTGCTTTTGTGGATATCGGCGTGCACCAGGATGGTCTGGTCCATATCAGCCGCATGGTGAGCCGCTTTATCCGTCATCCTTCCGAGGTGGTGAAGGTGGGCGATGTTGTCAAGGTCTGGGTGGTGGAAGTGGATGAAAAAAAGAAGCGGATCGCTCTTACCATGCTGCCTCCTGCAAAAATGTGACCGGACAGGATGGAAAAGGAGTGTGTCCTTTTGTGTTCCTGAATGGAAATTTGTTGTGCGTGTAAAATATACTTTTCGTTCCGTGACTGTTGAATTATTACATGCAATATGCTATAATGCTTTTGTCATGAAACTTGGTACAGGGTAAATAAACAGGAAAGGCGGCGGCATCATGCGTTCAGAAACATCCGGATTCAAGCGCTTCAGTGCCGTATTGTCGGTATTTTTCCTGTTATTTACGGTGCTGCTGGCGGCTGCAGAGAGCATTTGGCCCTCTGCTGACGGCAAGAAGACCGATGCAAACGGTATTCTGAAAGTGGATTATACCCATTCCGCCGACGGTTACATCATGGTGAGGGGAAACAAGACCGACCGGCGGCTCAAGCTGCGTGTGAGCAGTGCGGGCACGACTCTCACATATGATCTCAACAGTAAAGGCGAGTATGAAGTGATCCCCCTGCAGTTTGGCAGCGGTAATTACAAGATCACCATTTACAGAAATGTTTCGGGCAAAAAGTATTCCGAGGAAGGCTCGCTCTCCTTTAAATTCAAACTGAATGATGAGAACGCCGCGTTCCTGTGCCCGAATCAGTATGTGAGCTACACGAAGGATTCTGCGGCCGTGAAAAAGGCTCAGGAGCTGTGCGCCGGACTGAAAACGGATCTGGAAAAATTCGAGGCGATACGCTCCTTCATTGAACACGGTTTTGCTTATGATTTTGTACGCGCTGTGACGGTGAGCGGTACGGTGCTGCCGGATGTGGATGGCTGTTATAAAAAGAAAATGGGCATCTGTCAGGATCTGTCAGCATTGATGGTGTGTATGCTCAGATCCCAGGGCGTTCATACCAAGCTGATGATCGGTTATGCCGGTGAAAACTATCATGCCTGGGTGGCAGTGATCCTGGATGGATCGGATAAAATGTATGATCCCACCGCTGCCTTGGGAGGCATTGGGAAAAATGTAAAGTATTCCCTCGAGAGATTTTATTGAGGAGGCCTGTTTATGGCACTGAAGAAATCCAATTCCATGAGTGCGGCTGAGCTGAGCGCTTTCTGCGATCAGGTCGCGCTGATCCTGGACTCCGGTATGCCGCTTTATGACGGGCTGGAGACCCTGGCGGAGAATAACCGTGAGGAGGGCGGAAGCGGTGAAATGTATACCCGCCTGAGCGAGAGCGTCACCACGACAGGTTCTCTCTATGAGGCTGTCAAACAGGATGACCGCTGGCCCTCCTATATGGCGGAAATGGTGGGGATCGGTGAGAACAGCGGACATTTGCAGGATGTGATGCGTTCCCTTTCCCGCTATTACAAACGTGAGGAGGAGATCCGCAGTGCTGTGGTGAGCGCGGTGACCTATCCTATCGTGTTGGGTATGATGCTGCTGGTGATCGTGGGCGTGATGCTGTGGAAGGTGCTGCCCATTTTCAGACAGGTGCTGGCCGGTATGGGCGTGGGTTACAGCGATCGGGGCTCTGCGCTGATGAACCTGGGCTCCGCTGTTGGCTGGGTGGTCCTCATCCTGATGGCTGTGCTGGTTTTGGGGGCTGTGACCTGTGTGATCCTGCTCAGGACCGGTGCCCGGGAAAAGACCCTGGCGTTCATCCGGCGTGTTTTCCCGCCTCTCAACCGGCTTGAAAAGAAGCTGAGCGCTGCGAGGATCGCTTCCGTGCTGTCCATGCTGCTTTCCTCCGGTTTTCCGGTGGAAGAGGCCCTGCGCATGACTCCCTCGGTGCTGAGTGACGAGAGCGCTGTGAAGGAAGTGAACAGCATCCGCGACAGCGTGGAAGGCGGGAACTCCTTCTCGGATGCCATTGCGAAAACCCATCTTTTTGAAAGCCTGCACAATCGCATGATCCGTCTGGGCATTGCGGCCGGCAAAGAAGATCAGGTGATGGAAGAGGTGGCGGACATTTACGAGGAACAGGCGGAAAACAATATCACGCGTCTCATTGGCATCATTGAGCCTACCTTGGTGGCAGTTTTGGCGATTGTGATCGGCGCGGTGCTGCTGGCAGTGATGCTGCCCATGACCGGTATTTTGAACGTGCTGCTGTAAGCATGAACCTGAAGATCATCGGAAAGGAGCGGAAAACATGAAATATCGCAAAGAGATCGCCGCGGTGCTTGTGTTTGCCGCACTGATCCTGGCGACCGTACTGCTTTTGAACGGTCTTGGAAAAAAGACCGGTGAAGAGGAGACCGGGCTGGTGGAGGATGCTGTGAAGCAGGCGGTGATCAACTGCTATGCTGTCGAGGGGGCTTATCCTTCCGCACTGGATTATCTGAGAGAAAATTACGGTCTTTCCTATGATGAGGAACGGTATTTTGTAGTGTATGACTGCTTTGCGTCCAATCAGTTCCCGGATGTCCGGGTGGAAGAAAGACAGGTGAGTGACCGTTGAAAACAAGAACTGGAGGTCACGTGATATCCAACCTGTTTGCGTTTGTTTTGATCGGTGTGTTTGCGGTGATGTCTACGCTGCTGGTGCTTTATGCGGCGAGAGGATATCAGGATGCTGTGACCAGAAGCGATAAGCATAATGTGAACCGGGTGGCGGGAGCCTTTATTCTGGGAGCCGTGCGTGCGGAGGATGTCTCCGGTGCGGTTACGGTGAACCGGGTGGAGGATACCGACGTGCTTGAGATCCGCAGCACTTATGATGAAGATGGGGAAGAATCGGTTTATGTGCGCAGGCTTTATTGCACGAATGGTATGCTGAAGGATCTGTTCACAGCAGAATATGACAGTGAAAGCGGGCAAAAGAAGGCTTTTTCGCCTTCGGACCCGCTGGTCGGAAATGAGATCTGTGCCCTGCAGGAGATGAAGCTTACCTTAGAGGATGCTCTTCTGACGGCAGAGCTTACCTATGATGACGGAACGGTCAACCGGGTGTATGCGGCAGTGCGCACGGAAAGCGGACTGTAATATTTTCCGGGACCATTGAACGGGGAAGGATTATGAGCGGAAAAAACGACCGGGCCAATGCGCTGCTGATCG
The DNA here is from genome assembly GCA_045617125.1 of Clostridia bacterium. Lineage (GTDB taxonomy): Bacteria > Bacillota > Clostridia > Christensenellales > Aristaeellaceae > ZC3RG03. The sequence continues at coordinate 10,231 of JAZLIA010000062.1, forward strand.
AAATGCTGATCGTGGTGTTGTTTTTTGCTTTGGCCTGTACGGTTCTGGTGCAGCTGTGGGGCGGAGCCCACAGCCTTTCTGTGCGCGCGGGCGACCGCAGCAGGGCGATCGCCGAAGCGCAGGCGGTTGCGGAAATGCTGATCGCCTCCGGGGAGGATACTTTGCCTGAAGCGGCAGAAGGCTTCACCGCAGAAGAAGATCACTGGGTAAAACAAGTGGGCGGCACCCTGATCACTGTGAAGATGAATATGAGTGAAACCGGCTTTGGCCGGATGCGGGAAGGCACCGTAAGCCTGACAGAACAGGGCGAAGTGCTGGCTGAACTGGATATTTCACGCTATCTGCCGAAGGAGGGCGCAATATGAAAAACAGAATCCGGATCGGTCCGGGTGCGGCTTCCCTGGTGTTGATGGTAGTGATCCTGACCATGAGTGTCATGATGATGCTCACACTGATCTCTGCCCGTAATGATGACCGTCTCACTGCCCGGGGGATCCGGGTAACAGAAGAATACTATACTTTGAATGCTGCAGCCGAAAGAAGGCTTGCATCGCTGGATGAGATCCTGGCAGAAGCCGGGAATGGCTTTATTTCGGAAGACGGATTCACCTCCGATGCCGAAGAAATCCTGCCTGAAGGAATGTATCTGCGGGATGGGCTGATATGCTGGGACGAGCAGGGCGATGACAGAGTGCTGCACTGTGCTGTGAGACTGTCTTCAGAAAGTGCAGAAAGCCGTTTTGTGTGGGAAAAACACGCTGTTACGGCTATGATCGACCGGGAAGACGAGACCGGTGCAGATGATTTTGATGATACACGAAGCCTGCTTGAACAGGCGGCTCTGCAGGCACAGGAAAGCTATGACGGGCTGAGCATGCTTCTTTCCTCCGTGAAGGAAAAAACAGAAAGCGATAAGGCTTACCGGGAACAGGTGAAGCTTTCGCTGCCTGAGGGAATGACCATAAAGGATGATCTCATTTCCTGGATGGAAAGCGTGGACGGCACTTGTGTGCTGGAATGCGAGGTGCAGCTGCTCAGCGGAAATGATGAAGGCATGATCCGCTGGGTGAAATGTTTGCCTGTGCAGACGCAGGAATGATCGGAGGAACCCATGGAGCTGACGGCAATACTGAAAAAGGTTGTTGAACTGAAGGGATCGGATATTTTCGTGATTCCCGGGGTGCCGGTGATGACCAAGGTGAAAGGGAATATCATCCGACTGGACGACGAGCGCATGCTGCCGGGAGATACGGCCAATCTGATCGGGCAGATCTATACTCTTGCGAACAGAACCATGGACGTGCTGGACCGGGAAGGGGATGACGATTTCTCCTTTGCGGTGAAGGATCTGAGCCGCTTTCGCTGCAATGCCTATCGTCAGCGCGGCAGTCTGGCTGCCACATGCCGTGTTGTGACCTTTGGCCTGCCGGACCCGAAAACATATAATATTCCCGATCAGGTGATGCGTCTGAGCGATCTCAGAAGCGGCATGGTGTTGGTGACCGGCCCTGCAGGCAGCGGAAAAAGCACCACGCTGGCCTGTTTGCTTGATAGAATCAATTCCAGCCGAAGCGGTCATATCGTGACCATTGTAGATCCTATCGAGTATCTGCATTCACATAAAAAATCACTGGTGTCCCAGCGTGAAGTGCCCAACGATTCTCCTTCTTTTTCCAGGGCGCTGAGAGCTGTGCTGCGGCAGGCTCCCGATGTGATCATGCTGGGTGAGATGCGTGATATGGAAACGATCCGCACCTCCATCACGGCGGCCGAGACCGGCCATCTTCTCTTATCTTCTCTGCACACCGTAGGCGCATCTAAAACGGTGGACAGGATCCTGGATGTTTTTCCTGCGGAACAGCAGCCGCAGATCCGTGTGCAGCTCAGCATGGTGCTCAGGGCTGTGGTGTCGCAAAGGCTGATCACCACTTCAGACGGAAGTCTTAGGGCTGTGTTTGAGGTGATGACCTGTACTCCTGCTGTGCAGAATCTGATCCGCGAGGGACGCACCCACCAGATCGACAACGCGATCTTCGCGGGCGGAAGCGATATGCTGTCGATGGATCAGGAGCTGATGCGCCTTGTGAAGGAGAAGAAGATCGACAGGGAGAATGCCTTGACCTATTCTATCGCACCGGACGCGCTGGCTAAACGCATTTGATAAATGAGGAATTACGGTAATCCGTTTTTTTGTGAAAACGTCTTTTCCGGAAACCGTTACGGGGCAGCTGTCTGACTGTTCCGTATTTTTTCACGGGTGGTTTGTAAGTCGTAAGGAGGATCGTTGTGGACAGTATACGTATTCAAATGATGGATACCTTCATGGTGTACATCAATGAGAACATGGCTGAATACCTGCCAGCCAAAAGCAAGAAGGGCGCTGCACTGATGCAGTATCTGATCCTGAACAAGGGTCAGCCTGTTCCGACCTATCGGCTTCTTGCTACATTATGGGCCGATGATTCCGGTGCAAACCCAGAAAATGCACTGAAAACGCTGGTAAGCCGTTTCCGCACGCTGCTCAATCAGGTATCTCCCGATTTGGGGCGCTGTATCGTGGCGGACCGGGGTGCTTACCATTGGGAGTGCATGCCGGGCATGAGCATTGACTGCTATGAAATTGATGAGATTCACGAAAAACTGGCTTTTACCGCGCCTGAGGATCATGAGGAGCGCAGAGCGGCCTATGACCGGCTGCTTACCCTGTATAAGGGCGATCTGCTGCAGCACAGCGAGCAGAACGACTGGGTCATCTCCTGTGCCGCATCCATGCACAACCGGTATATGGCTGCGGTGTATTCTTACATTGAGATGCTCAAGAACGACAATGATTACTATGAGATCTCCAATGTATGCCGCACTGCTCTGGAGGTGGATAATTTCGATGACCGCCTGCATATGGAGCTGATGACGGCCCTGATCAACACCAACCGTACCAATGAAGCGCTCATTCAGTATAAGCATGTTACCCATATCAATTACCGCTATCTTGGCACTCAGCCCAGCAAGGAACTGCAGGAATTCTACAAGCAGATCGTGCGCTCCGGGAAAACTCTGGATTTCAATCTGGAATCCATCATGTCAGAGCTTAAGGAGAGCGGTGAGCAGCGGGGGGCGTTCGTTTGCGAATACGCGGTGTTCAAGGAGATCTATCATCTTCAGATGCGCAATCTGAAACGCCTTGGGAGCACCATTTTTCTGTGTGTGATCATGGTGGGAGATCCGAATGAACCCATCACAGACAGCATCAGCCAGGATAATATCATGAACGGATTGCTGGAGATACTGAAAAAGAACCTGCGTAAGGGAGACACCATCACACGTTTTTCTCCCATGATCTTCGCCTTGCTTTTGCCGGCGGTGAACTACTCCACAGGCAAAACGGCAATGGAACGGATCAAGCGTCTGTTCTATCTGGCTTATCCCAATTCTACGGTGCCCTTTAACTACCGGGTGGGTCCCCTCATCACGGAGGATAATGCTGTCCGGAGAAACGGCAATAAAGGTGTGAAAAACGATTCCGCTTCCATGCACCTTAAATAAAAAATTTGCTGTCCATCAGGTGTGGATACAGGCGTGTAATTTTTTGGTCCAGGCGGTCAGCATATCATATGTGAATTTCAGCCGTTTCAGGCCGTATCTGATAATATATGACAGTTTGATTACGATGTAACTTCTCGAAGAATGATCCGATCTGGATTGTTCTTTTTTTGTACTTTATATCACGATAATTTGTGCCCAATCGACTCTGAAAGGGCTATATATGGCTATAATTCGGGCTGACCGCGTTTTTAAGAAGCAAAAATGTTGAAAAAACGGTACGGTTTCAAAAAAGATGGGGATTACTTTTCCGAGTTACATGCTATAATATAAATGTCAGATTTGCTGATTTTTATCAGCGGATTTCGCTGCTGCTGAGAGTGCGGATCAAGATTCTTCTATATACGCGCGAGACACGGTGAATCGGAAGGGATGTCGGATCGGAAAAAGAATACCAAACCGGGTGAATATTTTTTGAAAATGTAACCGGGTATGTAACATGGGCGTGCTATAATCATGCCGTACACTGAGAATAGGTGTACTTTAACCTGATCCTATTGACCAATCGGATTTACCGGAGGATGAAATATGAAAAGAAACACGAAGATCCTGGAATATCTGTCTCTCATGCTGGTGGTGACGCTGCTGGTGGGGCTGATCAGCTTTTCAATGGTCAGTCAGCTCAGTGAGTCTGTTGCCCGTGCTGAGGCAGACGCTTCTGTTGTTCTGGACTGCCTTACAGAAGCACCGATCTACTTTGGAGATACGGTAGAGCTGTATGCCACTGTAACCGGCATCAGCAGCAAGTATACGCTGGAATGGCAGTATAACGATGGGGAACATGGCTGGCATGTGCTGGAAGATGTGAGCGGTGTGTCCTATAAGTATGTTGTGACTGAGGAGAATGTCGACTTTGGTTACCGCGTTGTGGCTTATATCAAGGCAGATAATGTGCCTGAAGAAGCACTGGAAGCACTCTACGGCGAGAAGACTGAGCCGGTAGTGAATGAATTGCCAGGTTACAACGAAGCGACTGAAGTTCCTGCCGGCCCGGGATCGGAGGAAACAGAAACTCCAGAGGTGACGGATCCTGTTGAAGCAGCTGAGCCGGTCATAACAGAGGATTTGACAGCGGCGGAGGCAACCAGGGTTGAAACAATCGAAACAGAAGCCCCGACGGTAACGGAGGCGCCCAAGGCTGAAACAGCGGCAACAGAAGCCCCGGCAGCAACGGAGGCGCCCAAGACTGAAACAGTGGCAACAGAAGCCCCGGCGGCAACGGAGGCGCCCAAAACTGAGCCGATCATAACAGAAGCTCCGAAAGAAACACAAAAAATTGAAAGTGAAGTACCTGTAGCTGAAAAGAAACAGGAAAACACTGACAGAGTGCCCGCAATGGAAGAACAGCCTGAAGGAACAACGGAAACTGATTAACAGTTACGAACACCTGCAGAACGGATCCTGGAACGGATCTGAAACATGGCTAAGTTTCAGGGATACAGACGAATGTGTTTCAAGAGGAGATTTGAGATATGAAGTCGACAAGAAAGAACAGGATCGTAATGATCATTTCATTGATCCTGGTGCTCGCAGTGGTTGGAGCGGTTGCTGACAGAATGTTCTTTTCCAATACGTATAAAGTAAATGCAACGAAACGGCCGGAAACAAAGACGGAAACGGTGGTCGACGAGCAGCCTGCTGAAGATGAACAGCCCGTTGAGAATGAGCAGCCCGTTGAGAATGAGCAGCCCGTTGAGAATGAGCAGCCCGTTGAGAATGAGCAGCCCGTTGAGAATGAGCAGCCCGTTGAGAATGAGCAGCCCGTTGAGGATGAACAGCCTGTTGAGGATGAACAGCCGGTTGAAGACGAGCAGCCGGTTGAAGACGAGCAGCCGGTTGAAGACAAGCAGCCCGCTGAGGACGAGCAGCCGGTTGAAGACAAGCAGCCCGCTGAGGACGAGCAGCCTGTTGAGGATGAACAGCCCGTTGAGGATGAACAGCCTGTTGAGGATGAACAGCCTGTTGAAGACGAGCAGCCCGCTGAGGATGAGCAGCCCGTTGAAGACGAGCAGCCCGTTGAAGACGAGCAGCCCGTTGAAGACGAGCAGCCCGCTGAGGACGAGCAGCCTGCTGAGGATGAACAGCCGGCTGAGGACGAGCAGCCGGTTGAAGACGAGCAGCCTGTTGAGGATGAGCGGCCTGTTGAGGATGAACAGCCTGTTGAAGACGAGCAGCCCGCTGAGGATGAG